>LVBU01000300.1 GCA_001603185.1 Thermotogales bacterium Thermo_02
GGCAGAAAAATGTTCGCAAAGACTTCCAGTATCATAATCTCACTCACTAAAGAAAGAATTACAATCATTGTCAGAAGAATAGAGCTAACCAAAATCTTCTCGAGGAGTTCGTTTCTCTTTTTCGCTACAGCAAATGAGATACTGGAAAGAGAGAGAGTAAGAAGAATTGCAGAAACAACTGCAATTAACTGGAAGTGCCATGTGTCCTTCGGGTATGCAAGACCCGCTGCAAAGAGTAGAAGGAAACCTGGTCTCTTCAGCATCGACATGAAAAGATTCTTTATGTCCATGAAGACCGAGAAACCCTTGTACATGAACGATCTGCTGTTAATCAGACCAGCTAGAATGCATATGAAGACCGCGGGATATGCATTGACCGGTTGCCAGAAGAAAATCAGCAAGAAAGCTGCGAGCAAAAAGCACATCTCTGCAAAGACTGCTACTAATGTCACTCTTTTGATTATCACACTCATCAATCTCCAAGATTATGCGAGAACTCTTCACGCTGACCATTACCGGTCAGTTCAAGGAATAATTCCTCAAGGCTGTACTCTGACTTACCCGAAGAGGCTCTCAAGTCGTCCATCGATCCTTCGGCTATTAATGTGCCGTTATCGATTATACCGATCCTGTCACACATTTTCTCCGCTACTTCCAGTACGTGAGTCGTCATGAAGACTGTAGCACCATTTAATGCCATTACTTTCAACCAGTCTTTAAGCTTTCTCGCACTTGCCGCATCAAGTCCAACAGTCGGTTCATCAAGAAAGATCACTTCAGGTTCTCTCATAAGCGCTATGGCCACCATCAATTTCTGCTTCATGCCGTGCGAATAATCGCTGATATACTTGCCGAGATAATCAATCCCGAAAGTGTCGGCAATCTCCTCGAAGCGTTTCGAAGTCTGTCTTTTATCGAGTCTGTATATGTCCATAATGAACCTGACGAACTCGTTACCCTTCAGGTTGTCGTACATACGGGGTTCATCCGGAACGACGGCTATCCTTCTCTTGATCTCCATCTGTGCTGAATCCATATTTAACCCTGAAATCTCTATCTCCCCGGAACTCGGCTTCATGACTCCTGTAAGCATCTTTATAGTCGTTGTTTTTCCGGCTCCGTTCGGACCCAGAAAACCGTATATCTCACCGCTAGAGACCGACAAATTCAATCTGTCAACGGCCACTAGATCTCCAAATCTCCTTGTAAGGCCTCTTGTGACAATCACTGCTCGACCTCGAATGCCTTATCGTAGAAAGTCGTCGTCTTTGGATGAAAGATCATCTCGATAGTCCCAATGGGTCCATTGCGTTGCTTTCCGATAATCACTCTTGTCACTTGAGGGCTATCCGAAACTTCGCTCTTGTCCTTGTAGTAATCGTCTCTGTAAAGAAACATAACTGTATCCGCATCCTGCTCTATAGCACCCGACTCTCTTAGGTCACTCAATCTTGGAGTCTTATCTTCACGCTGTTCCACGGCCCTTGAAAGCTGGGAAAGGGCTACAACCGTAATGTTCAGCTCTCTGGCGAGAAGTTTCATTGATCTCGATATCTCAGAGATCTCTTGCTGACGATTATCCGACTTTCCCTTGGTGTGCATAAGTTGCAGGTAATCCACGAACAGGATCTGGATGTTGTGTTCCATCTTTATTCTTCTTGCCTTTGCTCTTAGTGTGCGTGGGTCAAGAGAGGGTTCATCATCAATAATGATCGGCGCCGTCTGTAGTACACTGGCACCGTGCGTAAGTCTTTTCCACTCTTGGACGTCTATGTCGCCTGCACGTAGCTTCGAAAGTTCGAAGTTTGTCACGTTACAAAGGAGACGCTGCGCCAGCTGCTCCTTAGACATCTCAAGACAGAATACTCCCACAGGCAGTCTGAATTTCAGAGCCATGTTGCACGCTATGCTCAGAGCGAACGCAGTCTTTCCCATGGAGGGACGAGCCGCTACTATAACAAGATCGGAGGGCCGAAACCCCGAAGTAAGCTCGTCAAGCTTCCTGAAGCCTGTAGCTATTCCCGTTATCCTGCCACTGAGGGCATTTTCCTTTAGCTTCTCCAGATTCTGAAAGACCTCGTGCATGATTTTGCCAATGGGCTGATAAGTCTTTGAGACCTGTGATTCAGTTATTTGAAAGATCGACTTTTCAGCATTGTCAAGAATGTCTTCAGTTTCTTCGTTTTCATAAGCGTTTTCGACTATGGAACTTGCGGCGCTTATAAGCGCTCTCAGCAGAGATTTCTCTTTAACCGTTTTGGCATAGTATGAGAAATTCGCTGAAGTGGGCACAGAATCGGCCATTTTCGCTATCTCAACCTCTCCTCCGATCTCCTCTATCACACCTGATGTCCTCAGTCTCTCGGTTATGGAAACTATGTCGACCGGGTTGCCTTCATCAAACAACTTCTCCATCGAAGCAAAGATCAACTGATTCTTACGCATATAGAAGTCTTTCGATGTGAGAAGCTCCATTATGTCTGGAACTACATCTGGATCGATCAAAATACTGCCTATTACTGCCTCTTCAGATTCTATGCTTCTGGGTGGAATTCTTGATTTCAAATCACTCACCGGCCTTATGCTCGTTCTTGATTCTCACCTCAATAATATCCCTGAGCAAAGCTGAATCGCCTGAACAAACCAGCTGTGCTCTTTCCTTTCCCCCGCCACCCTTTATACTCAGTTCCTCTTTAAGGGTCTGCACGAAGTGACTGCAATCAAATCCCTTACTGGCAAGAAAGACCTTCTCTCCTGCTCTGCCGACAAAGAGATACTTCTCGAAAGATAAGAATTTCGGAATACTCAGAATTATCTCTTCTTCATCTTCCAGGAAAACGAGGCCTTCAGGAGAAAGTCTCAGGCTACCCGCGATTCTTTCTGCCAGTCTTTCAGATAGCTTTCTGAATTTCGAACTTAATGCCTTGATATCTGCAACAAGAGAGCCGATGCGTTCGGGCAGATCCAGATAACTGCAACTAAGTGATTGCGAAACGCTGGAGACCAAATCATGTTTTCTTGAGTAATCTTCAACGGCTCTGCCGCCAGCAATAAAGAAGATCCTCGTAAGTCTTCCCTTAACCTTTTCGCGCTTTATGATCTTGATCAGTCTGATTTCACCGGTATCACCTACGTGAAAACCTCCACAGGCACTCCTGTCCATACCGTCGATCGTTACAATCCGGATATTACTTCCGGTTCCTACAATCTTCTCGCTTACAGCTTTTCTAAGGTTAAGCTTGAAGGCAGTCTCCCGATCGACCTCATCGATAATCACCTTTCGCTTCTCTTCAACACACTGGTTAGCCTTCTTCTCGACAAGACTGATCATCTCATCGGATAGCAAAGACAGCTCCAGGTCTATTGTAGAATAATCCTCAGACATCTGAAACCCAACAGTCTGCGATCCCAGCTCACTCTCGAAAATCGCGGATAGCAGATGCTGTGTGGTATGCTGAATAGCTATATCCCTGCGTCTTTGCGTGTCTATTTCTATAACTACGCTCTCTCCGACATTTCTATCTATTCTGCCTTCAACTTCTATAATGCTGGATTCAGAAGCCTTTGTTATAGATATTATTTTGTGACCGTCAACGGTTCCACGATCACCCAGTTGACCACCTTCTCCATCAACGTAAACAATACCGTAACATACTTCGATAAAGGTAGTACTCTCTCCAAACCATATTTTCCTTACTACTTCTAACATACACCGCCTCCGACCACTTGATATTATATGCAAGTATATGTAATAATTATAC
>LVBU01000301.1 GCA_001603185.1 Thermotogales bacterium Thermo_02
GAGATATCGGCCTGATCGGTATAACCTCCTGATGAGCTGATCGCTCTTGTCAGAAAGAGATCTTCGGGTTCGATTTCGACTTTTCCCGGTCTTCCAAACTCTCCAAACGTATATACCCATGCGGTAATGTCTGGAACCACTATTATTGATCCAGTTTTCAGATCAAAGTCACCTTCGCGTATTTCCGAAGCCGAAAACGATCTGGAGACACCGGAAGCATCTATCACTTCAATCTCTTTGCGCATGTTGAACTTAAGGAGGTTGAGCTTCGCAAGAAGGCTCTTTAGAGTGAAGGACTCGTCTTCACTAAAATCCACTCTTCCCCCACTTGCAGAGGAAACGACGTACACAAATCGTTCATCGAGCCTTTCTATGAATATTATCGATTGAGCGGGAACTTTCATACTACTCGTTGCAGCCTCTTCGAGATCAAGTGACTGCTTACCACCTATGCCAACTATTTCGACTTTTGCAGCTCTTTCGGTGTAGCCGCCCGCCCTTGCGAGTGCAACTCCAAGAGTTATATCATCGAAGTTCCCGAACTTCACCTGACCGGGACTGACTACTTCACCAACAACGTATACGCTCTTGTCTCCCTGAGGAAGTATTATCATAGAGCCGGTCTCAAGAAGCCTTTCAGTCCTACCGTCCGTCTCGATACTCTTACCTGAAGGATCTACTATGACGATTCCGCTTCTAGAGGGATCGTAGAGATCTGCTCTGACAAGAGCGTTAGCCAGAGTCATTCTTTCGTCGATACTAAACTGTACTTTGCCTCCAAAAGATGAGGACGCTATGTATACGAATCTTTCACTTTCCCGTGGAATGAAAACTGTATCTCCAGGGTTCAAGACAGGGTCCTTTAATTCACCTTTGAGAAGAGAACTGATAGCGATGCTGATTGGCTCGACGACACCACTTCTAAGTATGAAAAGGTCACCCGAAGCGTTCTGCCCTATACCGCCAGCTTCTCCAATTGCCTGAAGCAGAGTCAAGCCATCTCTATATGCTATGGATGAAGGACTTCGTATTTCACCAAGCAGCTTCACAGACTTTTTCGAAGAATCATTGGCGACCACAATACTTCCTGCTGGTATTTCAGGATCGCTCCTTGTACCGGCGAGTATAGCGTTCATGTCTATAACCAGCTTCCCGTTTGGGATATCATCGCTGAGCACGACTATTTCGCTACTGTCAGCTCTTTCAGACAGGCCACCAGAATGTGCGATGATCTGTGTTAGTGTAAGGCCAGGGCTGAATCTCACGAGAGATTGTGATCGAAACTCTCCTATAGTCCTGATCCAGGCTCTGGCACCGGCGGGAATGAAAAGAGTGGAACCGTCCTTCAAAACTATTGAAGCCGCCGGTCCTCCATATAGAAGTGTTGAAAGATCTATGGGTTCTCTGCTACCATCGCTCTTTATAACAAAAGCACTAGTAAGATCCGCTCCGTCTTTCAGGCCGCCAGCAAGAGCGATGAGCTGAGAGGCAACCATACTCTCACGCTTGTACTCGACCGCTCCAGGCTTGTTTACTTCTCCCAGAACGTAGAACATATACGGGGCAAAGGACCTAACTGAGACGGTAACTTGTGGCCTTGCCGCGAGTATCCCTCCGCTTACATACCTTGAGGAAAGAAGGGATTGCAGTTCATCGAGACTCTTTCCAAGAACTGAAATACTTCCTAGAGGAGGCAAAGCGGCCGTGCCATCGGGACCAACCACGATTTCGCCGGAGAGCTCAGCTGATCCATAGACTGATACCAGCAGGACATCTCCAGGTCTGACAAGGTAGGCAACTAAAGAGACAGAAAGCAATAGAACCATTAAGACCGACAGAAAACACTTATAACGCATACTAACATCCCCCCTTTCAGATGTCCTGACGAGATTGTCCATCAATCAATCCGGCAATCGTTGCTTTCAGTTCCACGAAGTCGGGAGACTTGACGACATACGTGTCGGCAGCCCATGAAGAGAGATCATGCTTGTAGTGAGTATAAGCTGTAAGAAGCACTAGCTTAATGCTTGGAAATCTCTTTCTCAATACTCCGGCCAGTTCGAGACCGTTCATGCCTTCCATTTCTATGTCTATAGTTACGATATCAAATCCAGCTTCACGTTCCAGCAATTCTAAGGCTTCATCTGCATTTGAAACTGCAGAGACTTCATAGCCCTCTTCCTTCAATTCCTCTTGAAGAAGGAAGCGCATGTTCTTTTCATCTTCAACTATAAGAATCTTCTTCACGTTCATACCTCCCATTCATCTTAACAGGCAGCCAAAAAGTGAAGATTGTGCCTTTCTCGCTGCTTTCGGCCTCTATGTTTCCTCCATGTTCTTCAACGATCTTCTTGCATATCGAAAGACCCAGTCCAGTACCCAACGTCTTGGTTGTGAAAAACGGTTCGAATATACGCTTTAGAATCTCCTGAGGTATAACTCTACCTCTGTTACTCACGGAGAAATGTACCCAGCCCGCTTTCATCTCTAGATCGACTAGAATCTTACCACCATCTTCTGAAGCTTCTATCGCATTCTGAACAAGGTTGATTATAACCTGTTTTATTCTATTTTTGTT
>LVBU01000302.1 GCA_001603185.1 Thermotogales bacterium Thermo_02
CCGCACGGTCTTCAGGCAGAAATGCTCGGAGGACTATTCGTAATGTTCAGACAACGGCGTTTTGCCGAGGTAATCTCTAAAAGTATAAAACACAAGACCCATTATTAGCAAGTTGATAATCGCGGCGGCTCCGAAGAGATTCCACTTCGGGTTGCCCGAAGCGACACTCCCCACAAATGTGTAGAGTTTCACGCCCATCGTGTATTTGCTGTCACTTAGCAGAAAGAGAAGAGGGACGAGGAAACCGTTCCACGCGCCGAGAAAGGAAACTATGAAGGACGTTAGCAGTACCGGCCTAGAAAGTGGAAAGAGTATCTTGAAGTTGAAGGCCAGCGGACCGAGTCCGTCGATTCTCGCCTGATCCTCCATTGAGGGGGGGATCGATTCGAGATATGTTCTTATGGTGAAAACGGAGAAGGGTATCGCATGTGAGACGTAGATTATTACTACCGGAAGAAAGCTGTCGATAAGTCCGGCACTCCTGAAGATCCCGAAGAGAGGCACAAGAGTATGCATACCTCCGATTACGCCCGCCATGTTCAGGAGAACGATTATAGTATCCGAGAGCACGTTTCTCATCTTTCTGAGAAGCACCGCCAGCTGGAACGTCAAGAGCGGGGCTAGGATACCGGCCACAAATGATACAAAGAGCGTGTTGGCCACCGTTCTGAAGATTCCCTCTTCGAGTACTACCCGGGAGAAGTTGTCGAAAGTAAGGTATCTTGGCAGGAACGAGTCTATATACGTTGTCGAGACATCTGACAGGCTGATCCAGGCAAGCGCGAGCAACGGTATGATCGATGTCGCGAAGACAATCAAAATCAGAACAAGACTCGTAACCTTTATAAAGCCATCTCCAAACCTGTAAACTCTCTTTCTCTCGACCTCTCTGCTCAGTATCAGAAACACGAGAAGCGAGACTATCGTCGCCGGATTGAAGCCCTTGAGAAATCCGGAGTTCAGCACGTTGAACAACAGCAAGAAGCCCTCGAAGATGAGAATGAAACCGAAAAACCCTCTTCTGAACAGCGCAAGAAGATACAGGGCGCCGATGAGAAATCCTGCCGGGCCGCCGAGAGTCGTCTGGGCAGCGATCACAAGAATGACCAGCAGCGGGACGTTAAGAGTCTCGCGACTTGAAAGAAACCACAGTATCATCACGAAGACTACCAGCAGCAGTGTCAGGACGGCATATGCCGAGATTATGCCGGTCTCGTGCCTTCCGGTAAAGATATCGTAGATGAATATATCGAGCGTTGTTGTAGCCCCGATGATGCTTCTGCGAGTGAAGCCTGAAACTAGCGGCGGACCGCCCGAGGTCATAAGAAAGACGACTGAGAACTCCTTCATGAACTTTATGAAGTTTATCGTGAACATAGTTATCATTGCCGGCTTCATCATGGGGAGATAGAGATTGGCGATCTCTGTAGAGAGCGTTCCTCCGTCGATCTTAACCGAATCGACCAGATGCTTTGGGACTGTCGCCATCGCTCCCCAGAGAACGAAGACCGTAAGCGGCAGACTGAACCAGACACTAACCAGTAGAGCGGCCAGAAACGAGGAGACAGGATCGGTGAGGAGATTCACTTGCAGCCCGAACAGACTCAGGAGAGAGGCCCCGCCACTGCCGTGAAGAACCGAACGCCAGATCGGAACACCTATATATACGGGTATCCCCCAGGGAACTAGAAGGGCCAGATAAAGCGGCCTCCACTTTCTGGCTCTGTTAAGGTAAAAAGCGATCAGAAAGGCCAGCGTGATGGTAATGACAGCATTCAAGAAGGCCCACGTCAGAGAGATCTTAAGGCTGTACATGAAGCCCTGATCCTGAAGAATATACTGGAAGTTCAGGAAGCTTGGCGTTCCATTTATCAGGACGGCATCGTAGATCGAAGTACCGATCGGTATAAACCCGACCAGTACAACGATAAGCATCGCAGGGATGATGAAGAACAGATACATTTTTGCCTCCTGAGTTCGTACCGAAAATCCGATCCGCAAAGTTTTTTCGACTACTTTTAGATCGGGTGTGTAATCTTAGCGGTAAGCATATTATAATGCTAGTGTCCAGTATAGATGAAAACTATACATAAGTCATGTTAGGAGGTGTAGCTCTTGAGTGTAAAAAAGAGGCTTTATAAGTCCAGAAAAGACAAGGTAATCGATGGCGTCGCTTCGGGAATAGCCGATTATCTGGGAATCGACCCCGTGATTGCCAGGCTGATATTCGTCGCCCTTATATTCGCCGGAGGGTCGGGCTTCATTATTTACATCATCGGTATGTTCATAATTCCCAGAGAACCCGTGAACAGTGAAAACAATGTAGTTATTATCGATGAGAACGGGAAGCCTATCGAAGAGAAGCCAAAGATGGATATTTCAGACGACAAGAGCAAGATGATCATCGCTGTCGTGCTCATAATATTCGGTATCGCTCTCTTGCTGGGCTCTTTCACGCCCTGGAGCATATTCAGCGGGTTCTTCTGGAAGTTCGTAGTGGGAGCGGCCCTGATCGCCGGTGGAGGGTTCGTTATTTACAAATCCATCAACAGGAGATGAGATTATGAAGTTGGCAATGGGATTGATCTTTGTTTTTATCGGGGTGCTTCTGATATTCGGTATCTTCACGGGAGATACGATTCTTAACGCCTTTGTCAATCTCATAAACTACTGGCCCATAATCCTTATATTTGTTGGACTGAGCATTCTCTCGGGAGTCAAGGGTTTGAAGTGGTTGAGATACTTAAACGCCGTTCTGACGGTCTGTTTCATAGTCTATATATTCTTCTGGCCTTCGGCCTTTCTTTCGGGAAGCCGAGCCGTTTCCGACAGCGTCGTTCTAGAGAGTGCGGATCAGCCCCGGACTGTCGAGATCAAGCTCGATATAGCTATGGTCAACCTTCAGATAGAGCCTATGAGCGGTACCGTGCCGCTCTCTACGGTAGCGCAGGTAGACTACACCGTAAGAGGCTCGCGCCTTAAGGTCGAATCGAGCAGCAGCAGTGATGTAGCCCGCTATTGGCTCGGACCGGACTCGAACGTTTCCTGGCTGGGCTCGAGCACTATGATAATTAAGCTGAATCCGGCCTACAATTACACTTTGAGGATAAACAGTGCCGCGGTCAACGGCAAGTTCGAGCTTATTGAGTTGAAGATCGATCGGCTGGAGTTGAACTGCGCGGTGGCGAAGGTAGATTTCAAGATCCCCGAAGTCTCTAACTCGAACATCAAGGTCAATGCGGCTATAATCAACGGAGACATCTTCCTGCCGGACAACGTGAAGGCGATTATCAAGGGAAATGCGGCCATTAAGAACATTAAGTCCAAACTTACAGACACCGGAAGCGGAAGCGACAGCAAAGTCTTCGAAGGATCCAGGGTTGACTATACCTCTGATCTGTCCTTCGAAAGCGCGATAATGAATCTAGAAGTTTTACGGTGATGCGATCTTGAGTGATTTCCTGTGGACGGAGATCTCCATAGGCAGCTTACCTACGACTTCTCCGTCCATCTGGATGATCACGTCTCTATCGCTCGCGACGGTCAGCTTAGATGCAGTGTAGTGATAAACCGATCTTACCTTTAGATGCTCTCCCTTGTAGATTTTGGGAAAGTGATACAGGAGTCTTAGCTTTGCCATCTTTCCGACTCCAACGACATCTATTACTCCGTCGTCTATGACGGCATCGGGTGCTATTCTCATCCCGCCGCCGAAGTAGTTGCCGTTACCCATAGTCAGAAAGTAGTATTTGGAAGATACAGGCTTTCCGTCGATACTGAAACTCATGCTGTAAGTTCTGCAGGTTATAAACTCTATCAGGAAGGACAGCAGATAAGCCGTCTTCCCGCTGGTATTGAATCTCGATTTATTCATTCTGTTCGTAATGGCCGCATCAAAGCCCGCGCCGACAACGTTCACCGCATATCTGGTCGCCATCTCGCCCTGAAAGTCGCGATGTCTGACTTCGAAGAGATCTATCTCTCTTGTCTTCTGACCGATAGCTATAGTTACCATCTTCTCGTAATCGCGCGGCAGATCTATGGCTCTGGCAAAATCGTTTCCCGAACCCACGGCGATAACGCCGACGGAGGCCTTCGAACCTCCCTGAATCAATCCGTTCACGATCTCATTTAGAGTCCCGTCCCCGCCTACGCTTATTACCCTTTCGTAATCGGGATTTGCCCTCAGAAAGTCGGTGGCGTCTCCCGGCCCCTTGGTAATATGCACTGCGAAGTCTCCAAGTCTAGCTTCAATAACGGGGCGTATCTTCTCCTGGAAGTCACTTCCCGACTGACCATGACTCGCATGGGGATTGACAACAACTAGTGTCTTCATTAGAATCAGCCTCCGGCGAACAGCTTTGAATGATTCTATCACGGATTGGCCAGCATAGATTCAAGCTGATGGACAATGAAAGCGGCCACGTCCTCCGCGAAAGAGCCCGGCCCGAAACCGGCGTCGTACCCGAGTTCCTTCGCCAGCTCATGGGTTATCCTTGCTCCTCCCGCGACGAGTATGATGTTTTTGCGTATACCCTCCGCCTCGAGCAGTTCGACGAGGTTCGCGAGGTTCTTCACGTGTACGTTCTTCGCGGTTACGGTCTGAGAGGCGAGTATCGCGTCGGCTTTGAGCTCTATCGCCTTCGCTACTAGCTCCTCGTTCTGGACCTGACTACCCATGTTGTAGGCCTCGAAGTTTCTGTACCTTTCAAGTCCGTAGTGGCCGGCAAAGCCCTTCATGTTCATGATCGCGTCTATCCCGACCGTGTGGGCGTCCGTCCCCGTGCTCGCACCCACGATGACTATCTTTCTGCGTATTCTCTCGTCTATGAAGGCGTCTATCTCTTCCATCGTCATCTTTTCCGCGGTGATCTTCTGCACTTTGATCGAGGAGTAGTCGATTGCGTGTACCGACTCCCCGTAGGCTACAAAGAACGTGAAGCCGGTTGTCATTTCCTTTGAGAAGACGATCTGAGGCTCCTTGAAACCCATCTTCTTCAGCAGAAGCTTTGCCGCCGCATCGGCCTCCGGCCCCGCAGGGACGGGCAGAGTGAACGATAACTGGACCTTCCCGTCGTTCATCGTATCGCCGTAGGGCTTAACCTTCGTAAGGTCTAGTTCCCTGCTGTGCGCATTCTTTTCCAGAGAGTAGCCACTCATGTTCGAGCACCTCCAAGCATCTTCTCGAGAAACGGGTTCCCGTAATTCTCTCCCTTTTCGACGACTCCCGACAGTCCCTTCCCGCCGTCGATCGGCCTTTTGACTCCGGCAAAGGTACCGGCTTCCAGCGTATTGAAAAGCCCGTCATCTTCAATCTTCTTCAGAAGTCCGACGGCCTCCCTCAATACCTGATTTGCCCTCTTCTGGATCTTTCCGTCTCTTTTGAACTGTATCTCGTCACCGAGATCTCTCATATTGTTGAAGACATAACTGGCGTTCTCTATAGAAAGATACCTGTCGCTCATGAACGGCGTGTGTATGGCCTCGGTTAACATTCCCAGGAGCTGGATGCCCTGTTTCGTCCAGATAGATATGACGTTGAAGAGCGTGTCCTGCACGTGGCCCCTGAAGATGTTGCCTGTCATGAACTTGGTCGGCGGCATGTACTTCAGGGGAGCCCGCGGAAAGATCTCGCGGCTCATTTGCGCCTGTGCCAGTTCGTACAGAAAGCCGTTCTCTATCGATGGGTCCATCTCGAAGGCGTGGCCCAGACCCATCTGCTCTTCGGGGATACCGGCAATCAACGCCAACCTTTCGTTTATGAACTGCGAGGCCAGCACCGTATGAGCCTCTTCAAAGGCGTCGGCCGTAGTGAGGTAGTTGTCCTCGCCCGTGTTAATTATCACTCCCGTGAAGCCGTTTATGACACGCGAGAAGAACTGGTCTATGAGAGTCCGCTGCATGTTAATGTCCCTGAAGAGAATGCCGTAGAGCGCGTCGTTGAGCATAACGTCGAGTCTCTCGATAGCGCCCATCGCCGCTATCTCCGGCATGCAAAGACCGGAACAGTAGTTGCACAGTCTTATGTAGCGCCCGGCCTCCTCACCGGCCTCATCGAGCGCGGCGCGCATTATTCTGAAGTTCTCCTGTGTCGCGTACGTTCCTCCGAAGCCCTCGGTCGTCGCCCCGTAAGGAACGTAGTCCAGAAGGCTCTGACCGGTCGACCTTATAACCGCTACTATGTCGGCCCCCTGTCTGACGGCCGCCCTTGCCTGGACGACGTCTTCGTAGATATTGCCGGTGGCCACTATCACGTAGAGATAAGGCTGCGGCCCCTCACCCAGTCTCTGGATAAGTTCTCTCCTCTTCTCTCTGTTTCTTGCGACGAGCCCTACAGACTCCTCGACGAGCGGATCGATAAAACGGAATACTTCGGAGGCTTCTCCGTAGCTCAAACTGCCAAGATCGAGACGACCACCGTCTATCTCTTGCGCTATTTTCTGGGGAGTCAGACCGGTCTTCATCATCGCATTTCCCAGACAGTAGGCCGCTCCCTCGCCCAGGAGATGTTTTGCGGCCAGATGCTCCACCACCACGTTTGGCAGGGGAACATCGTAAGGGTTGACTCCGTCGATTCCGAGAAAGCGGCAGACGGCCCTTTCGACGCTCACTGTAGTCCTTTTGTCCACAAAGCCCTGCACATCTCGCGAGATACTCAGGGCGTATCCTCTGGCCTCTTCTATCAGGGCCGGATCAAGGTTTAGTTTGCTTTCCATCTTTGCCTCCCAAAAGCCTTCTTTCAACAAGATCTATGAACTCTCCGTCGATTCCCAGAAGCCGGGCTATCTCGACTCCTTCTCTCGGAAACTGAACGGACTTATCTATCTCGACCAGCGAATGGTCTATATAGTAAGAAATATCGCGGTTTCGCTCCGAGGAGATCCTTTCGCGATCAAGCCCCCTTACCATTAACAACTGGGCACCCTCGACAGTCAACGCCTCTTCGTAATGGGACGAGAGTATCACGCGGCACCTGTCACCGGAGGTGAGATACTCCATGGCGGCGATCAGGAAGGCCGGCCCTTCGACAGGGTTAGTGCTTCTCCCTATCTCGTCGAATACGAAGAGTCCCTTCTCCCCGCTTCTTAATGATTCAATCGCCTCCTGAAGGAACTCCATCTCTCCGGCAAAAGACGAAAGGCCGCTCTCAAAAGACTGTTTGTCGCCGCTGTAGTACACTAGACTCTCATAGACAGTCATCGTGGCAGTATCGGCCGGAACGAAGAAACCCATCTGAAACATGGTCTGGGCGAGGACTACGCTCCTGAGAAAGACGGATTTCCCGGTCATATTGCCCCCTATCACGAGCACCCTTCTGTCCAGTCTTACGGCATAAGGCTTGAAGTCCTTGCCGCTTCTCTGGAGCGAGGAGGCCACTTCGGGATTGAAGAGACCGAAAAACTCGAAATCCGACTCGCTAATGTATGGCCTCACGAGAGAGAGCCTGTCGTTCAGAATAACCTTCGCGAGAGTGAAGTCCAGCTCGCCGATCTTCGAGAGAGTCCCGGATATCCTTAGAGCGAATGGTCTGAGATTTGCCGAGAGTTCGGTCTTTATCCTAGATTCTATCTCGCGGCCTTCCGCGAGCAGCTCCTCTATCTCCTTTGTGCCTGCCGTCTTCTCTCTCTGGAATCTGTATACTCTCTCTCTAACGCTCGCCAGCTCGCCGTCGTAACTGTCGCAGATATAGAAGCCTTCCAGGCCCGTCCCCTCCGGGTCGAGCATCTCAACCACGTCAGAGAGGTCGGGGAGTCTCATCCATTCGGGACACTCCCCCAGCAAAGCGCGCAGCTTCTCGCTCCAGATAGAGAAACTCTTTATCTCGAAGAGCTCCACGTCTTCGAGCGAGGCTCCGCTTTGAAGCCTTTCGTTCGTTCCCCATATGTCTCTGATCTTTGAAAGAGACGCGCCAAGCCTTTCACACGAAATCGGCAGGCGATAGGCGACGTCTTCCTGTCTGTCGAACTCCCGCTCGATAGTCGCGGGATCGGTAATTATATCGAGCTCCCTGAGCCTCTTTCTGCCCATAGGAGTTATCGTCTCCACAAGTGATAGAACGTAGTCTATTCCACAATCTGGAAGCTTCATGAGACACCCTCCCGCAAAACATCGAAGACTGGGACCCGCAGTTCCTTCTCGAGGGCCTCGATCATGGCTTCCGATCTGAGATGGTAACCGGTCGGAGAGGTCGGGTTTACCGTTACGGCCAGAAGCCTTGCCGGATAGAGGACCTTCAGCTCTCCTCCAGCCCTCGAAAAGTAGCTTAACGAGTCACTGTCGGCGAATATCTTTGTGAAGTCCCTTGCCACAACGGTAACGTCCGCCACCGCCAGTCTCCTCAGCGTCGCCGAAGTCAGCGAGCCGTTTATGTAAACTACACCCGATCTTATCTCATCGGGCTTGACTTGGAGCAGGAGACCACTACCGGCCAGTTTCCTGCATCCGTCCTGCAAGAGCCAGACACCGTTCGTCAGCGGTTCGAGTCGTTGGGCTATATCGCTTTCGACACCACCAAGAGAGATCAATCTTACGGCATGGACTGTTCGACGAACTATCTCATCGACGCTTGAGGCCACTGACGCCCCGGTAGAGAGTATAAGCGCGTCCGAGACGAATGGAGAGCCCGGACTCAGTCTGGATACCGCTCCGTCTACGATTATCTTCTCCGCTCCAAGATCCTTCAGAAGTCTTACGGTCTCAAGCAGATAGTCTATTATAGACGGTCCCGAGATTACGATCTTCCCGTCTGCCCGTGCCTGTGCGATGACCGTCCGTCCCAGCGGAGAGCGGAACTCTCTGAGATCTAGAACAGTCGCGGGAAACTCACGGGCCGCGAAGTCCCTTTCCGAAGTGGCGAAGAGCGTTCCCGAGCGAAGGTAGATCTCGGGCTTCTCGGTAAGGAAGACCTGGTCTATCTTCTCCCCTTCAAGCCCGACCGAAGTGATACCGGCTCTGATCGATTTCGCTGCCAGCAGCCCTATAAGGTGATTGAGAACGACTGTCTTGCCAGTGTTCTTGTCGAGCCCGACAATCGAGACCGAGGGGACTTCACTTATCAATTCGAATATCCGGGACACTTTCCTCACTCTTGCGTGAACAGCAGGAGAGCCTCTCCGTCTACGGCCACTTCGCCCGACGAATTCTTCACTGTCGTCCTTACGAGAAGCCTCTTTTTCTCTTCGAACTTCTCCAGAAGCTCTATCTCGACTTCGATCTCTTCTTCCAGATACACCGGCCTGAAGAACTTCACGTCCTGCTTCATGTATATCGAGCCGGGACCGGGGAAGTCGTTTCCAAGAATCGCCGAGATGATCCCCACCGAAAGCATACCGTGCGCTATCCGCCTTCCGAATCGTGTCGTCCTGGCGAATTCTTCGTCCATATGAACCGGGTTTCTGTCTCCGGTTATTTCGGCGAAGCCGTCCACCATTCTAGCCGTTATCCTTCTTCTGACGGAGTACTTCTGACCGGTCTGAAACTCGCTGAATTTCACTTTGAATGCACCTTCTTTTCCTTCCACTGTTTGATCCTCTCGCGCCTTTGGAGAACCGTCGGCTCGAAGCTCAAGCCGTTTCCGTATAGCAGGTCTGCGACTCCGGTGAAGGTGTATCTATCCCTGTAAAAGCTGTCGTCGACATCGCTGCAGGTGTCTTCCGGTTCGTGGTACGTCGTGATAACGCCTTCGTAGTTTCTCAGGACCACTACCCGGTCGGACTCCGAGATGTTGTACTGGGGCATCACGCGTATCTTTCCACCGCCACCCGGGGCATCGACTACGAAAGTGGGCACGCACAGACCCGAAGTGTTCCCGATGAGGGCCTCCATTATACCTATACCCTTTCTTATAGAGGTCCTGAAGTGACCGATCCCCTGAGACAGGTCGCACTGGTAAATGTAGTACGGCCTGACCCTGATCTCTACCAGTCTGTGGACGAGCTCCATCATTATATAGGGCGAGTCGTTTATGCCTCTGAGAAGAACGGACTGATTACCCATCGGGATCCCCGCGTCTGCGAGCATCTCACACGCTTTTCTCGATTCGGGCGTTATCTCGATAGGATGGTTGAAGTGAGTGTTTATCCATATGGGATGATATCTCTTGAGCATGGAAACGAGTCCGGGAGTGATTCTCTGCGGAAGGACTACCGGAGCCCTCGTTCCCAGCCTTATTATCTCGACGTGCGGTATCCTGCGAAGCTCCTTGAGAATATACTCCAGGTGCTCGTCGCCCACCAGCAGCGCGTCTCCCCCGGAAAGCAGTACGTCCCTCACTTCGGGAGTCTCGCGTATGTATTCGATCGCGTCGTCTATTTCCTTCCTTGTCCTGGGTCTGTCAAGCTGGCCGGCGAACCGCCTTCTAGTACAGTGGCGGCAGTACATCGAGCACTGATCGGTGATCAAAAAGAGTACGCGGTCGGGATAGCGGTGTGTCAGTCCCGAGACCGGAGAGTCCTCGTCTTCGTGAAGCGGGTCGAGCATATCCCATCTGTCGATATTCAGTTCTCGATGAGTCGGCACGGCCTGTCTTCTGATCGGACAGCGTTCGTTTTGTCGGTCCATAAGGGTCGCATAGTAAGGAGTGATAGACATTCTCAAGGTCTTCAGACACTCCGAGATTCCGATCGCCTCGTCTTCAGTTATGTCTATTACCTGGCGAAGAGAATCGACGTTTTTAATTCGGTTGGCCACCTGCCAGCGCCAGTCGTTCCACTGGTCGGGGGCGATATCTTTCCACAGTGCAACTTCTCTGTAATCTCGCATATATTTCACCTCAAACGTATAGCTTTTCGAAGAGCTCTCTTATCTTAGACGATTCCCTCAGGATATTTAGCGCAAGATCGGCGTGGCCTTCGGCATAGCCGTTGCCGATTATCATGTCGATGTCCTTGCCGACACCTTCCGCACCCAGCGCGGCCTTTGTGAACGAAGTCGCCATGCTGAAAAAGTAGACCGTTCCCCCCGTTCTGGTCGAGAGTATCGAACTCATCTCGGTCCCGGGAACGTTCACGTTGTTTATCACAACATCACAAAGCCCGTCGTCGGTCACACTCTTTACTCTATCATAGATTTCCAGAGGCTTCGTTGCGTCGCCTATTATGATCTCGTCCGCCAGGCCCATCTCCAGAAGTCTCCGGGTGTTCTCTCTGGAATACTCCACTGCGATGACTCTTCCGGAGGGGCCGGCCTTCTTTTTGGCCTCGTAACAGCAGAGCACTCCGGACTTACCGCCCGCTCCCATAACCGCAACGGTCATCCCCTCGCTCACAAGCCGATCTACCTGAGCCGGGGCTCCTGCGACATCGAGAACGGCCAGGGAGAGTCTTTCGGGAAGATCATCGGGCAGTTTAGCGTATATCCCGCTCTCGAAGAGTACGGCGCTGCCCTTTATATCGACCTGATCCCTGTCTATGTACACATTTTCTATCTTCTCGATCAACAGAGGAGTAAGCGAGAGCGAGACGAGTGTCGCTATCCTGTCCCCCAACTTCAAGTTTCTATCGGCGAGCGATTCCCCTATTTGGCTCACTGTGCCGATCAACATCCCGCCTGAGCCTGTAACCGGGTTCTGGAGCTTTCCGCGGCTCTCGACTATGCTCTTTATCATCTTCGCTATCTCGTCAACATCGTCCCGGCAGGCCTCTCTTATCTGCGTGAAACTCGCCGAATCGACGTTTAGAGTCCGGACATCGATAAGGATCTCGTTATCCATTATATCCGGAGAATTGTCTATACGCATTGCCGCCTGCGGAAGACTCCCGACGGGCTCTATTACTCTGTGACTCCCAAAAACGCAGCCTTTCATAAATCAACCTCCGCTTCGAATTCCGAGCATCTCCCTGGCCTCGTTGGGCGATGCTAGATCTCTTCCGAGCTCCCGCGCGATCCGCACTACCCTCTCTACGAGAGAGGCGTTCGAGCGTGCCAGCTCTCCTCTCTTATAGTAAATGTTGTCCTCGAAACCGACCCTTACGTGTCCGCCGATCAATATGGCGTGTACTGCGAGCGGCAGCTCGTGTCTCCCTATACCGGCCACCGTCCAGGTACTCCTCGAAGGTATAGATCTTACCATGTGAAGCAGGTCCTCTATACTGCCCGGGCAGGCACCGGGCACTCCAAGAACGAAATCGAAGTGAACCGGCTCTTTAAGAAGACCTTTCTTCACGAGTCTCAGGGCGTTTTCGATCATGCCTCTCTCGAATATCTCTATTTCGGGCTTTATATTCCGCCTCAGCATCTCTTTCGCGAAGTGTTCCATGACTTCGGGCGAATTGAAGAAGACATCCTCGCCGAAGTTACAGGTCCCGGCCGAGAGAGTCGCCATTTCCGGATCGAGTTCAAGCGGCTCTCCCCTCTCCTGGGGTGTGTGCCAGACCGCGCCTCCGGTGGAGGGCTGAAAGATCACGTTGCACCTCTCCCTTATCTTCTGCATTATCGCGGCGTAGACTTCTCTCTTTTGAGTGGGCTTCCCTTCGGAGTCTCTGGCGTGGACGTGGACAATACTTGCCCCGGCATTGCAGCAGTCGCATGCCTCTTGCGCAATCTCTTCGGGAGTCACCGGGAGCGCCGGCTGAATCTCCTTCGTGACTTCGGCTCCCGTAAGTGCGGCCGTAATGATCAGTTTATCCATCTCTCTTGAACCTCTGCTTTTCGAGGGGGACCACGCACGTACCACTGGCCCTGCAGACGACTATTGGCTCTTCGAGCACTTCGGCCGCGGAATCGTTTATATCGCCTCTCGATCTAATTACCTTTGCGGCGGTGAAGGACATTTTCCGCGATGTTCTCCCCTGCGAAAGTATCTCGCCCGTGATTTCAATGAAGTCGCCGGCATATACGGGTGCGACGAATTCGATATTGTCGTAGGCCTTGAAAAGTCCTTCATCTCCGTCGTTCCTTATCAGGAGCTCGGTGGCCACATCCCCGAATAACTGCAAAACCTTTGCCCCGTCGACCAGGTTTCCTCCGTAGTGAGCGTCGTGGAGACTCATTCTCACTCTCAAAACTACCTTATCCACAGATAGCACCTCCCGTCCGGTACAATTGTGCCTTCAATCTTGATCTAAGGCAATAGTGGCTAATGTCGATTACAGACACATAGAGACGGGCATTTCGCTCTATGTAGCTCTTCCTTTTCGGTCATATGTTACTTTTCTCTATACGACTCCCGTACAAAGTCCATTGAATTAACGCTCTTTCTGGTATGCTATTAATAGAGAACGCAAGCAAAAAAGGGGGAGTCATCATGGTTAAGACCCTCATTATGGCAGGAGGTATGGGTGAGAGACTGTGGCCGGTGAGTGTTAAGAAAAGGCCAAAGCAGTTTCATGGATTCGGATCTTCTCTGACCATGATCGAAGATACTGTAGAGAGAATGGGGAAAGTGACGGACGAGGTCTTCATAATAACTACGGGCGATCAGTTCCCGCTGATAAGGTATTATATCCCTCACTTCCCGGTCGAAAACGTTATATTCGAACCTATGGGGAGAAATACGGCACCGGCGATCGCGCTCGGGAGCACCAGATTTGAGGCGGACGATATAATGATAGTTGTCCCTTCCGATCATATTATTAGAGACGAAGAGACCTTCGTGAGAACGTTGAAAACGGCAATATCGTGTGCGGAGAAGAGCGACGTTCTGGTTACTATCGGTATAACGCCGACTTCTCCAAATACAGGTTACGGCTATATCGAGAGAGGTAACAGCCTGAGCGATACGGAAGAAGTCTTTGCGGTGAAGAAGTTTCATGAGAAGCCGGACTACGAGACTGCACAGCATTACTTCCAATCCGGAAAATATCTCTGGAACTCGGGTATGTTCGTCTGGAGGAAGAGAGTCTTCGATCGAGAGCTCGCCGAACACCTTCCCGATCTTCACGGGGCGATGGAGAAACTGGCAAGAGACCCGTCGAAAATCGAAGAGATCTACGAGAAGCTGCCCAAGATATCCATAGACTACGGACTGATGGAAAAGTCCTCCAGGGTCACCGTCGTTCCGGCCAGCTTCTACTGGAACGATATAGGCTCATGGGATGCAGTTTACGACCTAATGCACAAAGACAACAACGGAAATGCTATAAGCGGGGATTTCTCGCTTTACGATGTCAGGAACTGCCTGCTGATAAATCACACGAAAAACAGCGTCGGAATAGCAGATCTGGAAGGTTATATAGTCGTCGTATCGCACGAGGGAACACTGGTATGCAGAAGAGGAGAGTCGCAGAATATAAAAGAAATAATCAAGTAGCAGGGAGGAAAAATTGTGGACAGGAAACTAGACGAAATCGTAATCTCACTGAAGGATGAAATGGTCAGTGCCATTTCCAGATCTATCAAGATCAAATCCGTCAAAGACACGCCGGTCGAAGGAGGTCCTTTTGGAGAGGGAATCAAGAGGTCGCTCGAAGACACCGTGTCACTTGCCAGAGAACTTGGCTTCCAATCGAGAAATGCCGATGGATACGTCGGGATCGTCGATTACGGTGCGGGAACGACATTCGCTGTTCTCGGTCATCTGGACGTAGTCCCCGAAGGTCAGGGCTGGGACGAACCTCCTTACAGCGGACTGGTAAAGGACGGCGAGATCTGGGGAAGAGGAACTCAGGACGACAAGGGACCGATGATAGCGGCTCTATTCGCTCTCAAGGCTATTAAACAGTATATTCCTGACCCTTCAAATAGGATCCGGCTGATCTTCGGTACAAACGAAGAGTCCGGCTGGGAGTGCATGAAATACTACGTGAAACACGAAGAGATCCCGGACATGGCTGTTACGCCGGACGCCGAGTTTCCGGTGATATTCGCGGAGAAGGGTATAGTCAATTACGGGATTTCATCGGGTGTTAAAAGTCCGAAAGACGGCCTGATAGTCGAGAGCATAGATGCCGGCGAGGCCTCCAACATGGTCGCATCTTCCGCGAAGGCAATTCTGAAAGGCTTAACTCCAGAGGCGCTCCAGAAGATAAAGGACTTCGTACCTCAAAACGAGGCGAGGCTTGAGGTCAGAGAGCATGGCGAAACCGTAGAGATTACCTTTACCGGCGTCTCGGCTCACGGATCGACTCCCTACAAAGGCCAGAGTGCCATGGCCGCCCTCGTCGATCTACTGGCAACCCTGCCACTTTCCGATCCGCAACTGAAAGAGTTTCTCGATCTCCTGAAGAGCCGCATGGGCTACGAATTCTACGGAGAGTCTCTGGGCATAGCCGGCAAAGACTCGATGTCTGGTGAGCTTACGCTGAACCTGGGAACACTGAAGCTCCAGGCCGGCCTGATCAAGCTGGTTATAAACATTCGCTATCCGGTATTCTTCAGTGAAGCCATGGTAAGATCTCAGATCGAAGAGACCTTCCGGGGTTGCAGGGTCGAGATGCATCACCATCAAAAACCGCTCTACGTCTCACCCGATTCGGAACTGGTAAAGATGTGCCGCGCAGTCTATAAAGAAATGACCGGACACGACGAGGAACCGATAGCCATCGGCGGGGGAACCTACGCCAGGGCCGTCCCGAACGCGGTCGCCTTCGGAGCGCTCTTTCCGGGAAGAATCGAAAGGGCGCACCAGCCAAACGAAAGAGTCTCGATCGAAGATATAACGATGGTCGCGAGAATATACGCCCAGCTGTTCTTGAGGTTTTTGCATTCGAGCGAAAATTGAAGCTGGAAGAGCGTAAAGAGCGGTGATTAGTGAACAGTGACTGGTGATTGGCGAAGAACGGAGTAACGGGTCTGGGGTTTGGGGTCTAGGGTCTGGTGAGAACGAGAAGAACAAGAATCCGTCCTCCGAGAAGAACAGTTTGAAACGCCGCTTTTCGGCTTTTGATCTAAATCCCCTCTCGAGAGGGGTGGCGGCACGCTCCTGCCGACGGGGTGTGTGCTCTTAAGAA
>LVBU01000021.1 GCA_001603185.1 Thermotogales bacterium Thermo_02
ACGCATCCTACGGTGCCTATACATTTGCCGATAACGTAGTGCTCGAAGCACTCAGGCTAGTCAAATAGGGCTTTTACAAGCCCCCGGCTTTAGCCGTGGGGTATTTGACGATAATCTAAGGATTTATTTCTTCTTTTCTAGACTCCTGATCTGCGCCTTTCTGAACCAGAGGAAGTAAAGTGCCCCGATATACCCGATCAGACCGAGAATGAAGTAGAGGTAGTAAATAGGCTGATCCGTTCTGTAACCGAGTATCGGAATATTCAGAAGCACCAGCATCGGAATTCCCACAAAGAGAGCCAGTCCGCTGCCAAAGACCATGTCTTCGGCCGTTCCCGACTCGAACTTCGGATCGACTTCCCTCAGAAGTGCCATTCCTGTCGAGACGGTCCCGGTGTGCATTCCAAAAAGAGCGACGATATGCTCGAGGGGAGCCTTTTCGTACAGCCTCTTTCCGAACCAGATCGAGTATCCGGCTATGAAGAGACCGCCGACGCTGGTGAGGATTATCACCGGCCATATATACTCCTGAATTACGGAGAAAGAGATTCCGGCGATCGATGCGGCGACCATGAAGTCGAAGATCCCGCCGCCGATTCTCTGCAGGAGAAAGTCGTTCATATACTCGATCTCGTACTTCTCGGACTTTCTGTACTTCTCGTATATCGATCTGAAAAGCATTGCAAAGAGCACGCCTATCACGAAATGGAAGCCCCAGAGAACCTGCGCGAAGGTCTCTCCGAATGTTCCAAGTCCGCCGATCAAGCCAGTAAACCATTTCAGGAAGAGGAAAGTGAAGAGATAGACGATCCCGATAGCGAGCATCTGAATGGTGAAGCCGTCGACGTCGGAGAACTCGAAGTCCTTTATCGTCACCTCTACGCTCCTGGCGATCTTGGGTCGTTCAATCTGAATTCCGATCTGCCGCTTCCTGTAAACCATAGTGTTGAGCAGAACAATTCCTCCAAAGGCCGCCCACAAAAAGCCCAGAGCGGCGACGGTTAACCCGACGGCTCCGCCCCCGGTGAATCCCAGCACTTCCCACTGGCTTCCTAGTGAGTAGGCCTGTCCGGGCCCCTGTGCAAAACCGAGAGCCAGCAAAAGTCCAAACGGAGGAAATAGGTCTTTGAAGAACAGCCCTACGAGAGCGATCCCGATCACAAAACCGAAGATACCCTGAAGTGCATAGGATATACTGATCAAAAAACCCGTATTCACAGAAGATTTTGTGGTGGATCTCCTGGTCTTCTTAAGAGCTATCGCGATAAACCCGATCGCCATCATATGGTAAACGAGGTTGCCGAGACGATCGTAAGAAAAGGGGATCAACTTAAGTGCCTCGGGCCCGAAGAGGAGTCCGAGAAAACCGGCAATCACCGCGTTTGGTATAAGCAGCTTTCTCAAAGGCGAGATCGCGCGCTTCAGAATTGAAGCAATTCCCAGAAGAATCGAAAGATAAGCTAGATCCAGTGCCAGAGTCCAATCTTGCTCCATTTTTATCACCTTCTTCTTTGACAAAGCTATTGTATCAAAATAATGTTCAAGTTAAAGCCACTTATCTTTGTTAGAATTGGACGAATTGAAAAAGGAGGACTTTTTAATGACCTTAACACCACTCGGTGGGGGTCGCGAGATAGGAGCGAACTCTTATCTCTTGAATCTCAACGGAAAAAGCATACTAATTGACGCGGGAAGGCATCCTGTAAAGGAAGGCTATGATTCCCTCCCGGAACTCGGCAAGATCGATAGCCTCGACACGATAATCATCTCCCATTCTCACTATGATCATATATCTTCGCTTCCCTATATCTCGAGTATGTGGCCGGATGTGCCCGTCTTGATGGCTCAGGAGAATAGAGGCCTTGCTCTGAGGATCTTGCAGAACTCTGTCGAAGTAATGAAAAAGAAAAACGAAAAGGATGGAGAACAGCCGATTCTCTACAACCACGGAGAAGTAAACGAACTCAAACGCCGCATCTACACGATGGAGTACTTTCAGAGATACACTATAGACGACACAGTAGATGTAGCCCTTTATCCTGCTGGCCACGTAATGGGTGCCGCTTCGATCTATCTAGAATACAAGAATCGAAGAATTCTGTACTCGGGAGACATATCGCTTTCACAGCAGCTGACAATTCCTCCCGCGCAGCTTCCCCTGAAGGTGGACACCCTGATCTCTGAAGGCACTTACGGCTCGAAAGAAAACGAACTGCTGACTCGTTTCAGCGAAATCGAAAGATTGAGCAAATCCGTCAAGCGAGTTCTCGAAAACAACGGAAGAGTCTTGTTACCCGTCTTTGCCCTCGGCAGGGGTCAGGAAACGATATACATGCTGATGAGCCTGATGGAGAGAGGACGGATTCCGACAGTACCGATCTACACCAACGGTATGGTCGCCTCGATCAGCAACCTGTATATAAGTAACTACGAGAGAATAAGCGATAAAGACCGAAAGTGGTTCATGCAGAACTTCCAGAAAAAAGTGACCGTAGCTCCGAAAAACATAGAAAGACTTCTCTTTTCGAAAGAGCCTGCATTGATGGTCTTCTCTGCCGGAATGCTCGTTGAAGAGACGCTCTCATACATATTCGCGAAGCAAATGCTGCAAAACGCAAATGACGGCATATACTTCATGGGCTACCAGAGTCCGGAGTCCGACGGGTTCAAGGTTCTCCAGGCCCACAAAAATGGCGAAAAACAGATAACGCTTGGCGAAGAGACGATAGACCTCAACTGCAAAAACATCGACATATTCAACTTCTCTGGACACGCCGACTACCAGGAACTACTTGAACTGCCGAGAAAGCTCGAGGCCGAAAAACTCATATACGTCCACGGGGATGAGGCCGCTCTGGAAAACCTTGCCGCCGAGCTCCAGTATGAATTCGAAATCGAGATACCGGCCAACCTTCAGACTGTCGAACTATAGATTGCTTGACAAGGTCTGGAGGCGATGTTATCATAGTTTACGGTTGCCGGGGTGGCGAAACTGGCAGACGCAACGGACTTAAAATCCGTTGGAGCGAGCGCTCCGTGTGGGTTCGATTCCCATCCCCGGCACCATGCAAGCAGAGAAGCAGGTCATTCATATACAATTGCAACATATACATACGGTGCGGGGTGGAGCAGTCTGGCAGCTCGTTGGGCTCATAACCCAAAGGTCACAGGTTCAAATCCTGTCCCCGCTACCATTTTAGGCGGTGTAGCTCAGCTGGCTAGAGCATGCGGTTCATACCCGCAGAGTCGTCAGTTCGATTCTGACCGCCGCCACCACAAATTGATTTACCTTCTCGTTCGATGCAAAAGACCCCTGATGGGGTCTTTTTAGTTTTCCGGGACTATCGCTTCGCGGGCGTAAGAACCGTGGTAGGTTGTGGGTTGTAGGTTGTCGGTAAGAGCAGAGAAAGAGCAACCTGGACGCGAAGCGTCGGAACGAGGAACAGATCTTCTGGCTCCGGAACGCTCTTCCGCTTTTGATCTTAGATCCCCTCTGCGAGAGGGGTGGCGGCATGCTCCTGCCGACGGGGTGTGTTGCTCTTGAGAATCGTGGAGAGTTTTGAGAAAGATCACATTCGAGAGTTCACTTAAGAACCGTAGAGAGTTAAATCACGAGAAAGAGCACATTCGAGAGTTCGCTTCGCTCACGACGAGTTGGAACAGAGGTAAGGGGTGAGAAGACAGAGGTAAGACAAACCGAGAGAGCTCGAGAGTTCGCTTCGCTCACGAGAAAACGAGAATTTTCGGAGCCCGCTTACCCTGTCATCCCGGACCATGATCCCGTCATCCCGTAGTGCTCCTATACGGGATCTCGCTCCTCCGCTCTTCCTGAGTAGGAAAGGCCGGGATCCTGGCTAAGAGATTGCCAGGATGACGTGAAGGGAGAGCCTGCCCTGGACGCGTAACGTCGGGGGAACAGATCGCCGTTCGCTCTTCTGACCTCTCTCCTCTCACCTCTAGCCTCAGGTCTTTACCAACGCCAACGCCAAGGACGGGTCCACGATCTTGGACGAAGGTCGAAGGACGGTTTTTTTGCTCTTCTCTTTCTTACCAGACTCTAGACTCGAAACCCCAAACCCGGGCTCTCGCGCCTCGGAGGACGGCGGACAACGGAGAACGTCTCCTCACGCTCTCTTCCGCTCTTGATCTAAGTCCCCGCTCGAGCGGGGGGGACCGCTTGCGGTGGGGCGTGTGCTCTTGAGATCGGTTGTGGGTTGTGCGTTGTAGGTTGTCGGTAAGAACCGCCGCCGAGAAAGAGCGTTGTCGAGACGCTCGCTGGGCTCGAAGAGCAAAAATGGAGTCCCTATTTTGTTGTCATAAACATAGAGGATATATAGAAACCAAATATGACAAATGGTATAATTCTATCCGTGGAGGGGATGAATATGCTGGATGGAAAAGCTCTAGGAGCAAGGGTCAAAGAACTGCGCGAAAAGAACTCAATTACCCAGAATCAAATCGCAGAGTATCTAAAAGTTGATCAGAGCCATATATCGAAACTGGAGAACGGTCAACGACAGCTAAGCATGCTTCTTGTAGAAAAGCTTTCTCGTTTGTTCGGCTTGCCGGTAGAGTCACTGTTGGAAGAGAGAGATTCCTGCGAGCATATTCCATTCGCTATGAGAGCGCAACAACTGAACCCGGAAGACCTTGAGCTACTTGCTGCCATAAATCAGATTGCGTTAAACCTGAAAGATATGCAGAAGCTTGCTGGGAATCGATGAGAAAAATGCCTGAGGACATCCGTATCAACGCAAACGCCCTTTCTCTGAGAAAACAACTTGGAGAGGACGCCTACTCGCCGATTGACATCTTCTCTGTACTGAGTAGTATTGATGACCTGACTCTCGTTTACTACCCTCTGGGCAGAAGAATCAGTGGAATGTGCCTGAGAGACAAAGATAACAAGATAATCGTTATAAACTCAGAACACACCTACGGCAGACAGCGCTTCACAGCGGCACATGAACTCTGCCACATCTACTTTCACGAAAACCTCCGCAAAGTAGTCTGCCCTGCTGCCTTTGATGAAAAAGACCCCGCTGAAATCGAAGCAAACCATTTCGCGTCTTACTTTCTGGCAACATATGAATCTCTCAGAGAGTTCATCGAAAAGAGAATCCAAAAGGACGAGTGTCACCTGAGTTTAGAAGACATCGTTCGAATCGAGCAGTACTACGGATTGAGCAGACAGGCAACTCTAATTAGGCTGATTAGAGAAGGATACATCTCGGAAGAGCAGGCAGCTGAGATGAAAAGAGGCGTTATCAAATACGCTCGAGAACTGGGTCATGATGTGAGTCTCTACAAGCCCTCCTCCGAAGAAAGGAAGGCAATAACTCTCGGAAAGTACGTAAAGCTTGCAGAGTCGCTTAGAGAGAAAGAACTTATCTCCGAAGGGCTGTACGAACAGTACCTACTGGACGCCTTCAGATCAGATATAGTATACGGAACTGCAGAAGACGAAGAGAGATATGATTGAACAGATCTTTTTTGATACAGACTGCATTTCTTCATTCTTGTGGGTCGAAAGAACCGACATAATACTAGAACTCTATGATCAGAGAATAATCCTGCCAGAGCAGGTGGTCGACGAACTTTCAAATCCTCGTGTGAGTCATCTGTCGAGCAAAGTGGAACAGCTACTGTCTCAGAATGAAATCGAAATGGCCGAAATAATAGTCGGCACAGAAGAATCCAGGCTTTACTACATGCTCACCAGAAATCCCAAAAGCGGACAAAAACCCATCGGAAAGGGTGAAGCCTCTGCAATAGCCCTTTCGAAAGTCCAAAAGGAATACTGGCCAGCAATAACCTGAAGGACATTCAGTATTACATTGGATTGTTCAAACTCAAGAATCTAACAACTCCAAAGATTCTTCACGATGCATTGATCGAGAACCTGATTGACGTTTCTGAAGGCAACAGCATCTGGCAACAGATGATCAACAGACGCAGAAAACTTCCCGCCGCGACATTCACCGATTACCTTTCATCAATTCAACCCTAAAACGCACACCTTCCTCCACTTTGCGACCCAACAATCTGGACGCAAAGCGTCGTCGAAGAACCGCTCTTCTCGCTCTTCCAACCTCTCTCCTCTGGCCTCAGGTCTTTACCAAGGACGGATCCATGCTCTTGGACGAAGGTCGAAGGAAGATTCTTCCCGCTCTCAAGAGCGACACCCCCCGTCAGCAGGAGCATGCTGCCACCCCTCTGCGAGAGGGGATCTCAGATCAAAAGCGGGAGAGCGTTCCGGAGCCAGAAAATCTGTTCCTCGTTCCGACGCTGCGCGTCCATGTTCTTGGTCAGAAGAGCGAAAACACGAGATTGAGAGAGAGGACGAGACGAGAACGGGTCTGGGG
>LVBU01000303.1 GCA_001603185.1 Thermotogales bacterium Thermo_02
CCCCATCGTAGCCATCGTCCACTGCTTCGCCCATTCTATGTCGAAGAGAAGTCCAAACCAGCCCAGAAAGAATATGAGATAACAGAGATAAATCAAATTATGCAGATTATTTGTAGAGTGATAGATGATACCGCCGGCTCCGTCATAACTGTATCGCATATCGAAGAGATCGAGGTCGAAATGCTGATTCTGCCCTTTGTAACCGCACTCGCGCCACTCATAGAGCCAGCCGTCCCAGGTTAGATAGAACGCAAAGATCGCTAGCCATATCAGCATGAATATCAGTCCGAGTTTTCTCTCAAATCGGTTTTCATTAAGCCTCATCACAACTGCCTCCGGCGGAGAGAATTTTTCTATTCAGAATTCTATCATGATATACTACCGAATGATCGGGATCGCACGCGAATCATAGTCGGGAGTGATGTTTATGTACTTGAACTGGTATAAGGTGGAAGGTGTTGACTTTCGAAATCTCTTCTTCCTGGAGAAACACAATCTCTACTGGCTCGCAGAAAGCATGATGGAGAATCGAACGCTATCAATAGCTTTGAAGGCTCACCCTGATCTCTTGTGGTACTTCAAGAGACTCCTGCCTCAGCAGGCCGCTGCCTTTCAGTCGATAGCGGATTCGGCGGCGGATAATCTGTCAGCTGAAGAGATAAGAAATGCGGAAGTAGAAGTCATGAAGAGGATAAACGACTGGATAGTGTACATAGTCGATCCCTCTTCATACGATTCTCTTGAATTCACGAAGTGGGACGATAAGGAGCTTACCGAACTGGCCTGTTTCAAGGACAAGAGAGTTATCGATCTGGGCGCTGGGACAGGAAGGTTATCATTTATCGCGGCAAGAGAAGGAGCGACAGTCTATGCAGTCGAGCCGGTAAGGACATTACGCATCTATCTCAAGGAAAAGGCGCACAGACTCGAAGCGAGAAAGTTCTTTGTAGTCGACGGTCTGATTGAGGACATACCCTTCGAAGAGGATTTCGCAGACATAACCATAGCGGGACATACCTTCGGAGACTTCCTCGAAGAGGAGTATGCACAGATGTTCAGAGTCACGAAAGACGGGGGAAAGATAATCCTCTGTCCGGGGAATGTCGACAAAGACAACGAAGTCCACGCTTTTCTGGTGGATAAGGGCTTCGACTGGGCCAGATTCGAGGAACCGGGCGCCGGATATGTGCGTAAGTATTTCATGAAAGTTTCAAAGTGAGGGCTATCGAGACCTGTCTTTGAGGAACTCCCATATTAGCTCGCTGGCCTTGATACTAGATTTAGAAGAGCTCTGAAGCGCGTCGAGCCCCTTCTCCCTTCCCGGCCACGTATGGTCGCCGTCGACTATCGTGTAGAAGTGGATTTCGGAGCGACTGTCTTCACCGGTGTATCTATTTAGAATAACACGGCCATTCTCAAGCTCTTCTCTCTGGAGTTCGCTCGCCTTCATGCCGTCGGCCCACAGGTCGACCGATTCCAGTATCGATGGGAAGTATATCCTCTCTTGCTCCGAATCGCCATAAAATCCGCCGTCGTATGGGATTATCGGGTCTAGCATACCGTTGAAGATGATCATAGGCACCGGTGCCGAGGGTGCGGGAATGCGAAAGACCTCTAACTCATTCGCTCCTCCTGCCGGAGAGGAAGAGACGACCGCTGCCGCCGCGAAGAGCTGGGGATACTCCGATACCAGTTTATAGGTCAACATACCCCCGTTAGAAAGTCCGACGAGAAAGATTCTGTCCGGGTCTATGGGATAGACGCTTTCCAGATGCTTTATCAGCTCGACTATATAGCCGACATCGTCGACGCCGTTCTCAAAGGCATAGCCGCAGCAGAAGCCAACGTTCCAGCTGAGAAAGAGACTCTTGAGAGGGCCCGTCCCTTCAGGGTAGACCGCAATGAACTTCTCGCTGTCGGCCAGTTCGGTCATCCCGTATGTATTCTTCGTGTAAATGCTGTTGCCCATAAGGCCGTGGAATACGAATACTGCCGGCAACTTCTCGCTGGATGGATTGTGAGGAATGTGCACGATCGTTCTTCGATCAATACCGTCATGAGAAAACCAGACTGTCTCGTCCTTACCCTTCTCGGAAACGGCAACCAGATAGAAACCCATCGCAATCATCGTAGCCATAACGATCAGTGTCTTGAACATCTCCAACCTCCTGCATAACTTAGGCCTCAGTACAATATTATCATGAACCGCTTATGTCGTATCCTGGAAGGAATCTATGGAGAGAAAGAGCTCTCAACTCTCATAGCAAAGGTAAGCTGCTTCGCCAAACATTTCAGCCATTCTTGATAAGTGCAAATATCGCTATAGCCGTACAGACAACCGCTGGAAATGGAGCCAGAAAGTGAATCGGTAGCAGTATAGTTCTAACAGGTTCCTTCGCGCTGAGAAAACCACCAGTGACAAAGAGGACAATGAGTGAGACTACTGCTATCACGAGCATTGCAATAACGGTTCCGCCAATTGTGTCAGCATTTCTGAGCAAGGTGCGAATACTGAAGAAGCTGAAGACAGCAAACCCAACAGAGACTAGTTTGTGCAGGTTGAAGAGGATGGTATTTAGCGGCCTTCCCAATCTTGTGAGCCATATTCCCGTGATTATTACAGACACAAACAGCAGAAGAACTCCTACAATGATAAACGTATTACTCATCTTGAATCTCTCCTTTAACGTTCACTTTGAGCTGCGGATGCTCCCAAAGTATCAACAGAATTATCTCACAGTGTCTTGAACATCTCCAACCTCCTGCATAACTTAGGCCTCAGTACAATATTATCATGAACCGCTTATGTCGTATCCTGAATGAATCTATCAGTGACAAAGAGGACACTGAGTGAGACTACTGCTATCACTAGCATTGCAATAACGGTTCCACCAATTGTGTCAGCATTTCTGAGCAAAGTGCGAATGCTGAAGAAGCTGAAGACAGCAAACCCAACAGAGACAAGTTTGTGCAGGTTAAATCATTTCATAGAGTTTCGGAGCGTCTCCTTCTACAATGAAGGAGATAAATGAAGACAAAGACAACTGTAGATGTCGCTATCAGAGAACCGATGATCAGTATTCCGTCTGACAGGCTTGTCCTATCACTAACACCTCCAACCAGAATGTTTGTCATCACAACTCCAATGGAGCCAGATGCGGCAAAAATTGCGAGAACGACCTCCCGGTTTTCTCTGTAGCCAGACACGAGTATCGCTTGAAGAGTTGGAAAGATCCCGGAGAAACCCAGTCCTGTCACGAAAACCCCTATTGAAAGTAAGACTGTGTCTGCAGTGTAAAAGGTAAGAGAGAATCCTCCCAGCGAAATCACTCCAAGTACGACCAGAGTTCTTTGGAGACCGACTTTATCGACAATAACACCGGTGATAATTCTGCCGATGAATAGACCTAGAGCAAGCAGTGACGGAGTGAGACTGGCTATCCGTAATGGTATGAGCTTCTCCTCGTAGGCAAAACTCGAGAGCCAGGAGAACAGACCCATTTCATAGCCGATATACAGAAGTCCTCCAATAGTAACTAACCAGAACACAGAGTCCCTGGGCAAATACAACTTTCTTTTCTCAACTCCAGAAACGGGTTCTGTTGACGCTTTTTTCCAAACCTTCCACGAAAGCAAAGAGATCGCTAAGAATGAGGCGGAAGCTGCAAGAAGCGGGATATTCCACCTGCTTGTATCGGTGAGGATTACCGAAACGACTATAGGCGCCACGATGCTTCCTAGAGCAAAGAAAGAATAGACTGAATTGAGTACACCTCCAGTCCTTCTGAAGGCCAGCTGTGAAACACTGATAGCAATGCTTATCTCTGTTGCGCCAAGTCCAAACCCAAATAACAGTCTCCCTACCAGGAACATATTATAAGTCTTCGAAAGAGCCATAAAGAGTACGGACAGAGTTATGCATAATATGCCGAACGTCACGGTTGAGAACGGGCTGAACTTCCTTGAAGATGCGGCGGCAAGAAGGACGGCTATCTGGTAAACGAAGGAGGGAAGACCCAGAACAAGTCCGGTCATACTGTGACTCATCTCCAGCTCAATTGCTATCGCGGGCAATGCACTGTTTATAGACTGAGCGGTGAACCCAATCATGAAATAGACAAGCGAAGCAGTGGTCACGAAAAAAGACGTCAACTTCATATATGCCTCCAGTGACTCTGAATTCCTTTACAAAATTGGCATTTGAGTATCCTGAATGCGAAGAGTGTAGCACATTCTACGGTCAACCATGACAGGAGGATCGCGTCAGGAGAGAAGAGGTAATTTGCACAAAAATGGGACTCCATTTTTGGCGGGAGGTACTTCCCGCCGCCAGTAAAGGCTTCGCCTTCGCCAGTCTGCTTACGCAGGCCAGTATCGCTTCGCGACGCCAGTTCCGCTCCGCGGGTGAAGAGCGCTTGGAAGAGCGGAAGAGAGCGCGAGGAGACGTCCGCCGTCCTCCGAGAAGGCCATGAAAAGCTGAAGAGCCGTCCATCGTCCTTCGTCCCGGAGCATGAACCCGTCCTTCGAAAGAACAGGAGAGCGTTCCAGAGCTAGGAGCTTTGTTCCTCGTTCCGACGCTTCGCGTCCACGTTCTTGGTTAAGGACCACGAGATGAGAAGAGAAGACGAGACCGAGGAGAGAATTCTCGACCTCTCGTGAGCGAAGCGAACTCTCGACATGCTCTTTATCTCTACTCTCAACGCTCC
>LVBU01000304.1 GCA_001603185.1 Thermotogales bacterium Thermo_02
GTCTAGAGTTGCTTTTCCATAGAAAGCTTGCGTGGCAGCGATAACCTGATCTCTTTTCGGAGTAAATCGCCTGTCACCAAGGTTATCGACAGTTCATTTTCAGAAGCACTGTTAATAATCCTCAGGACTGTTCACCTCTAACCGCAGAGTGTGGAACTCAAGATTGTATTCCACAGTAACTGTAGATTTGTCGATAGCTTACTGTCCGAAACACTTTGACCAGTCAACCAAAAACCACAAGCCTCAGATTCCGGTCCAAGGTGGTTGACGACTCAGTCACGTCTGTAAAGATCTCTCTTATCAGGGAGAAGTGAGAGCTATTCAAGATTGCTTTTAGGACCTCTCACCACTGTCCAAGAAGTCCAACGTTCCATATCAAATCGTAATTCAAAGAGTCGATAGTTTTTGATAGGTTAGTGCCCATGCCCGATGTAATAATCATATTGCCGATCTTTACGTCGATACCGGCGCCGACCAAGAAGTCAATGTTGTTAAGAAAATCCAGGTTCACAGATGCTCCACCCCTTGCCGAGAACATCTGATTGTAGGTGTACTGAGTTGAAAGACCAAAATAGCGGACGTCCATTCCAAATCTTGTTCCAAGCTCAACACCTATGACGAATGGTCCGGGAACGAATCTTATTCCTGCAAGCAGGTCAACCGCATTTGCGGTCGAACCGCTTGTCCAGAGAGTTGTCTCGAATGCGGCCACATACTCCATAAGTTCAAAGGCCTTACCGGATATGCCACCCTTGACAACAACTCCATAGGTTGTATCGGTGTCGACTTCCATATTGACTTTCAAATCGATACCATAGTTAGTTAAAACACCAAGGCCTCCGGAGATCGTATAACTGAGAGATCTAAGTTTTGAGTCGGGACCAATATCCATGTAATACTGAAGCATTCCCGCCATGCCATCGTCTGAGTCTTCGAAAAGCTGAACATGAAGATGGCGTTCATGTACAATCGCGGGAGTGCTTCTTGTGACTTCAGTGAAGCTGGTAGAGAAAGCCGAGTTTAGTATTCCATATAGGTCTGAAGGGCTTCCGAACGCCGAATTGTAACCCCTGGCGATAACCCCACTTCCGCCGGTCTGTAGATAGAAGTTATTCAGAGCCAGAGCAAAGGTTCCGAAAAGCACGAACGAAAATATTACGAGTCTTCTCATAAAATCACCCCATCCGCTCATTTTAAGTTTCAAGACTTCCAATTAGACCACTGTTACAACACTGGGCTTTGAAGTCATCAAATCTATCTTCGGCAATGGCTTCCCTAATCCTACTCACGAAATCGAACAGAAAACCAATATTATGATAGCTTAGAAGAATCTTCCCGAGCATCTCGTCTTTGGATAGAAGGTGGTGAATATATCCTCTGCTGTAGTTAGAACAGACTTTACATGAACATTCAGGATCAATCGGTCCTCTATCCAATTTATTCCTCGAATTCTTGAGATTAGTTCTCCCGCGGGAAGTGAGTGCTGTGCCATGCCTTCCCAGGCGTGTTGGCAAAACGCAATCGAACATGTCTACTCCGTTTTCGACTGCTGCTATTATGAGTTCGGGAGATCCAATTCCCATAAGATATCTTGGTCTGTCCCGTGGTAAAAGATCGACCGAAAAGGAGAGTACTCTGGTTGTCGTTATAAAGTCCTCTCCAACACTCAAACCTCCCAGTGCGAATCCGTCAAAATCCATTGCGGTTATCTCCCGAGCACTCCTAACTCTGAGATCCTCAAAGAAACCCCCTTGCACTATACCAAAGAGGGCCTGATCTGATCTATG
>LVBU01000305.1 GCA_001603185.1 Thermotogales bacterium Thermo_02
GAGTAAGATGCTCGAAACGCAAAAGTAACATCCATTTACTTGACTTGCTTACCCTATATGAGTAAGATATAAATATACTCACTTCGAAAAAGTATGGTAAAAGGAGGCTCGATATGAGTAAGTTGAAGGAACTGAGACTTGAGAAGGAAATGACCTTGAAACAACTAAGTGATGTGTTGGGGATTCCAATTGGGACGCTTGGAAACTATGAGCAGAATTTTCGAAGCCCCCGTTTTTCTACAGCGAACAAAATCGCTGCCTATTTTGATAGACCCATCGAAGAAATCTTTCCGGTCTATCAAAGAACTGCCCCCTACCCCAAACATACAACAACTTCAAAGAATTAGACCAAAGGAGGTGCGGAATGAGCACAGTATCTTTGAAGATCTCAATGATGAGAAATATTGTCTGATCTTCCTTAAGTTGTGCGAATGGATGACCGTTCGCACAACTCAGAGAAGAGCGGCACCTGGTCTTTGACAACTGAATAGCAAGTCAAACGGCCCCGGACCAACCGGGGAACCGTGAAACGGCTCGTTCCTTTCATCAAGAAGCGTTCGACCCGATACCCCTCTTTTCAACAAACCTCCTTGTAATGGACTCGATGAAAGAATTAAGCCGGTAGCCTGGATAACTGCCGGCCTTTTTCATGAAGGGAACGAGCTTATCAGGCCTTAATACACCCCATATAAAGGCAAACCCTTGCGTTGCCGCCGGTGGCTTGAGACCCCGCCGGCGCTTGAAAACTAGAAAGGAAGATAAAGTACCAAATTTATGAAAGGAGGTTCAATCCTCTATTGAAATGGGGCGTCGGGATGTGCCCGGCGCTCATTTTTCCAGAGGAAAACAACATGAGCGATATCAGAAGAAAACAGGAACTTATCGAAGAGATGGAAGAGATCTCCGGACACATAGAGGAGACGGAAGACGAGAGAGAAAGAGGCATGTACACGGAACTAATGAACGAGAAAGCGATCGAGCTGGAAGATCTCGAAAGAGAGATCTCCTGGCTTGTTGGGAGGTACGCATGAAAAGCCTCTACGAAAGAATTGACAAGACAGCGGCTGCGAAGTGGTTCCTCGAATGGATCGAAAGAGAAGCGAAGTTAGCTCCGGAAAGGAGGGATGCGAATGCCGGAACTGATAATGAAGAAGGTGCCGATCGTGAGGCTGATCCACGCGGAATGCGACCAGATCGCCCTCAGCCTAAAGATAAGAGAGACGCTGTCAAGGTATGAGGAGCTGGAGAGACTCGAAGACGGAATGAAGGAGTATATCGCCGACAGGATCATCGAGGCTACCGGTTACTGGAAACAAGTGCTGCAGAGGATTTTTGACTTCGTTACCAAGTTGGACGAGGTTCAGGATCTTCAGATCCGGAGTGTTCTCGAAGCTGCTTTCAGGATCAAGTACATATCCCGCTACGAGAACGAGATACTCAAACCGCTGGACATACGGACATCGAGAAAGAGACTACAGCTCACTCTCTGGAGTGACGCGGCATAAGGAGTGAAGAGATGAAGTTCAAAGCGGAACGGCGCACACATCAGATAATCTGCAACGATTACCCTCTTTACGAGGGAGAGAGTTATCAGGACGCCCTGCAAGAGTGGATCAAGAGCAACGAAGAGGGACTGTCGCTTGACTGGTACTACAAGGGGAATCTTTACCGCTCCAGCAAGAGACCGGTCGCTGTTGCATGAAAAGGGCCGCTCTGCAAAGCGGCCCGGGAACTCAGATAAGTTATCAAGACAAGTATAGCACAAGAGAGGTGATGAAATGATAGACGGACTACTACCGCTTAGTTGGAGCCGAATTGACACCTTCTTGAGGTGTCCGAGACGGTTCTACATCGAAAGGGTACTCGGAGAGAAACAGCCAGAAACGCCCGCAATGCTTCTCGGCAAGGCTGTTCATGAAGCGTTGGAAACTTGGGTGAGGACCGGCGACAACGAGAAGGCTCTTGAGAAGATCGATATGATTGAAGACTACGACACGGCAAGGATGCGGTACTATTCGGGAAGAAGTCTTCTGAAAGGGTTCATACCGAGAGCCATTGAACTCAAGTTCGGATTGACTTACAATCTAAAACCTACCGACTTCTTCGCTGACGACTGCTTCTTCAGGGGGGTCGTTGATCTCGTCACCAAGACCGACTATGGCCTTGAGATTTACGACTACAAGAGCGGGTGGTCGAAACCCGATCCGAGACAAATCTTCGCATACGCAATGGCCCTTCACAGATTCGACAAGAAGATAAATAGAGCAGGATTCATTCTTCTCGCTTCTCACGAGATCATCGACTTCGAGATCGGAGAGGATGAGCTTGAGACAGCCGCGAGAGTTCTCTATAAGGTTTACAACGATCTCGATTCAAGAGAGACGGAAGATGACTTCCCGAAGAACCTGGAGGCTTGCGGATACTGCCCTTTCAGGCAGAAGTGTCTCGAAGAAGGCGATGACTTTGAGACAAAGCTCAACAATGCCTACCTCATGAACGAAGAAGCCAAAGAGATCATGGACAAGGCTAGAAAGATCGTGAAGGAGACAGGCGAACCGATCCAGATAACTGAAAATACGGCTTACGGCCCTGTCGAGACGATGAAGCTGAAGGTAGTCGGGAAAAAGGAAGAGAGAGTCGAAAACGAAAAGATCTTTATGAAGTGGTTGCTTGAGAACCATCCGGAATATCTCAACATCTCTCCGTCAACTCCCGAAGATCTTGAGCTGCCACCAGAAATTAAGGCTCTCGTTCAATGGAAACCTTCGATAACAGTGAAGATGACTGAACATAAGAAAGCGTTGGTAAAGGAGGCTTAGTATGAAGGAGAAGGAAGTAATAAAGATGCCGGAAGGCTTGTTCAATCAGGCCAAACCGCAGTCTGGCAACGGAGAGGCTAAGACCGAAAAGAAGGAAAAGGTTCAGGAGAATCCGGCTCAGAAACCAAAAGAAGCCAAGGAAGCGGAGACCAGCATAGATTCATTCATCAAGTCGCTTGAACTCGCTTACGATGAAACTCTCGTAAACAATGCTCTGGAACACATTCACGTTAAGCTGGCGGCTGGCGAAGAAGTAACCCTTGGCCAGTATGAAAACCTTATCATGTACAAAGTTATTCAGTATATAAAGCTCGGAGTCGGTTGGAAGGTCACGCAGATGATGAGGGATCAGGACAAAGACAAGAAAGTCGATCCAACCGCTCTCAAGTGGATTCTGAAAGAGATGGCCGAGAAAGAGCTTATGTATGGGTTGAA
>LVBU01000306.1 GCA_001603185.1 Thermotogales bacterium Thermo_02
CCTTAATACCATAGAAAGTATCAAAGAATTGAATATCCCCGTCCTGATACTCCAGGGTGACTCAGACTACGAATCTACGGTAGATGATTATATGATTTTCATTAATTCGCTGTGGACAAAAATCAACGTGTACTTCCAGATCTTGCCGGGTCTAGATCACTATTTCAGAAGAGTATCCAGAGAAATGTCAACTCCCGACGACTATTACGAATTCAGGCATGTCGATCGGGAGCTGATAGATAGTCTATTCTCTTGGATCTTTGTCTTCAACTGATCTGTCTGATGTCCCTCGAATGGTAAATCGATCAGTAAAGAAAACAGGATACAAAATGCCCGCTCTTGACTTCATTTAGCTCAGGTGATTCTCGGGAACATTTTTCGAAAGCCTTAGGGCATCTCTTAACGAATCTACATGTTTGGGGCGGATCCACGGGTGATGGAATGTCACCCTTTACCAGTTGCCTCTTTCCGATCTTTCTCAAATGCGGATTGGGTATTGGAATCGAAGCGAGGAGACCCTGTGTATATGGATGCATGGGATTGTTGAAAAGCTCATCAGTTTCTGCAGTCTCCACTATCTTTCCGAGATACATGACCGAGATTCGATCACAAATGTGCTTAACTACGGCTAGATCGTGAGCAATGAACAGGTATGTGAGTCGCAAATCACGTTTCAGATCTTCAAGAAGATTTATCACCTGAGCCTGAACTGAGACATCCAGCGCCGAAACCGGTTCATCACAAATCACGAGATCTGGATTGAGGATTATCGACCTCGCTATCCCTATTCGTTGTCTTTGACCTCCGGAGAACTCATGAGGGTAACGATACATGTATTCCGATCTCAATCCCACCTTCTCAAGCACTTCGGCTATCATTTCTTTCCGTTCTTCCTTGTTCCGACCAAAACGGTGGACGCGAAGGCCTTCAGCTATTATGTCATGAATCGTTATTCTTGGATTCAGAGAGGCATAAGGATCCTGAAAGACCATCTGAATTTCCTTCCTGAAGGAACGCATCATCGATTCGGAAAGCGAGAAGATGTCTATACCATTATCAGAGGCACCTTTGCCTCTATAAAGGAACTCTCCAGCTGTTGGAGTGTAAAGCTTTATTAATGTGCGTCCAATAGTAGTCTTTCCACATCCGGACTCTCCGACCAACCCCAGCGTTTCGCCCTTGTAAATATGCAGGTCAACACCATCAACCGCTTTGAGATTTGATTTTCTTCTGAAGCTGCCCTTCAACGGAAACCATTTCTTCAAGTTTCTTATCTCTACCATAGGTCTCTCATTCATAAAGCTCACTTCCTTCGAATCGCCAACAACTTACAGTGTGACCTGTCTCTGTAAGATAAACGGGAGGTCTTTCAACACACTTTTCCATGGCGAATGAACAGCGAGGTCTGAAACGACATCCCTCCGGAAACTTTGAAGGATGAGGAACAAATCCTTCGATAACGTTAAGCTTCTTCTGATCAAGCTTCTTAACTTCGATTCTTGGAATTGAGTGAATCAGTCCCCTGGTATATGGATGAAGTGGGTTATCAAACAATCTGAATACGTCAGAACTCTCCACAATCTGACCTGCATACATCACAAGAACTCTGTCGCACATTTCTGCTATGACCCCTAGATCGTGAGTTATTATCATAGTTGCCGTATTGAACTTGCTCTTAAGATCGTTCATCAGCTCGAGGACTTGAGCCTGTATAGTCACATCCAGCGCGGTTGTCGGTTCATCGGCTATTAAAAGCATTGGACTACAAGCGAGTGCCATCGCAATCATCACGCGTTGTCGCATGCCACCGGAAAGCTGGTGTGGGTATTCCTTAACTCGCTTGGCGGGCTCGGGTATTCCGACCAGCCCGAGCATTTCGATGCTTTTTTGCATTGCCTGGCTTTCGTCAAGTCCTTCATGAAGTTTATAAACTTCCGATATCTGCCATCCAATAGTATAAAGTGGATTTAAGGAGGTCATAGGTTCCTGGAAAACCATAGATATTGACTTTCCTCGAATTCTCTGCAAATCTTCCTTATCTATCATAGCGAGATCGCGACCTCTGAAGGTTATCCGTGTGTTCTCTCCCAGAAAGGCGTTCTTAGGTAGCAGTTTGATTATAGAAAAGGCAGTTATCGTCTTTCCGCATCCAGACTCACCGACTATTCCGAGCGTTTCTCCCTCGCTAAGCTCGAACGAAATGCCGTCAACTGGTGTTATCCTTCCCAGCTGAGTTTTGAAGCTTATCTTCAGGTTTTCGACTTTTAGAATCTTCTCCATGACTATCAACTCTCACTAACGAATTTCGGGTCGAGTGCGTCCCGCAAGCCATCGCCGAGGAAGTTCACATTAAGAACTGTCAGGAATATGAAAAAGCCTGGAAAGAAAGTCAACCACCACGGACTAACTCCAGTGGCTGTTCCCAGTACGTAATTCATAGCCCTTTGCAGCATATTTCCCCAAGATGGCATTGGAGGTTGTATTCCGAGACCGAGATAGCTCAAGGAAGATTCGGCAAGGATAGCATAAGACATGTTCAAAGTGGCCGAGACTATCACTATCGGTATAACATTGGGAAGTACATGTCTCAATATTATCCGTACACTCCTCACCCCCATGGCTCTCGCCGACATTACATACTCGGTCTCTCTTATAGAAAGGACCAGGCCGCGCACGAGCCTCGCCACGCCCATCCAGCCGAAGACTGTTAGGACAAGTATGATATTCATTATTCCCGATCCAAATACGAGTGTGAGTGTTAGAAGTATCGGAAACATTGGAATGGAAAGCATTACGTCAACAAATCGCATAAGAAACCTATCGACTATGCCACCGTAGAATCCCGAAAGTAGTCCAATAAGTGTTCCTATGAGAGTAGTTATTATTGATGAAGCGAAGCCCACAAAGAGAGATATGCGTCCGCCGTACATGATTCTTACAAGCACATCATGTCCCAGCTCATCGGTTCCCAGAGGATGACCTCTGGTAAGCGGAGGAGAAAAGAGAGACGAAAAATCCATGTCATCATAGCCAACTTTCACAAATAAAGGTCCGAAAACTGAAAAGGCGACTATCGCCAGTAGAATAACGGCTCCAATCATTGCAAGCTTGTGACTCTTAAATTTCAGCCACACGAGTTGCCAGTAGCTGTTTATATGTAGAGGACGCGCCTTATCTTCGAGTTCTTCGAGTTTCTTGCGGTAGAAGAGTTTTGGCATAGTTATGTCCCCTTTCTGCCCATTCTGATTCTCGGATCGACTAGCACATAGAGAAAATCTGCTACCAAATTCGAGATGAGAGTTATTATCGCCAAAAACATCAGACAGCTTATTGCAAGATTGTAGTCACTGGAAATTACCGCCTGATACATCAAGCGGCCCATTCCCGGCCAGGAAAAGACGGTCTCGATTATCAGCGCGCCTCCAAAAAAGTATGGAATATCCAGAGCGATAATAGTAATTATCGGAATCATTGCGTTTTTCAGCGCGTGTTTGATTATCACTTTTCTGTCCGGCACTCCCTTGGCGTATGCGGTTCTTACGTAGTCC
>LVBU01000307.1 GCA_001603185.1 Thermotogales bacterium Thermo_02
ATATACTCTTGCGAGGTGTCTCTTTTGAAGAGTTTTCTTTTCATCGTATCTGGGATGGTTGTTGTAGCCATTGTGATCTTTTCTATAAACCTAACTCAGTCCAAAAACATACCCGAGATAGTCGTAAAAGACTATCAGGGAGCCAAACTGGACGATCTCTCTGCCTTCAGAGAGAATTCAATAAAAGGCGTTGAATACATCAAGGAAGAGAATTACGTTCTAAGGATAGGAGGTCTTGTGGAAAGACCATTAGAGTATACCTACGCAGAACTACAGGAACTTAAGCACATCGAGAAACTAGTAACACTCCATTGTGTCGAGGGTTGGACTGCAAAGATTCTGTGGGAGGGAATTCCACTGATAGATCTCATCGAAGCGGTCGGTCCCGATGAGAAAGTGAGTAACTTGATCTTCAGATCTGCAGATGGTTACACTACAAGCCTCACTCTCGATTTCATAAGAGAGAGAAATATTATGATCGCCGATCGGATTAACGGTATAAAGCTTCCTCCTGCTCAGGGCTTCCCCTTCATAGTAGTTGCCGAAGACAAATGGGGATACAAATGGGCGAGGTGGATTGAGGAAATCGAACTTTCAGACGATACAACGTTCAGGGGATACTGGGAATCCAGGGGCTACAGCAACGATGGAGATCTGCAGAAGCCAATGTTCGAACAAAGCAGGTGATCTCTTTGAAAGCAAAACTCAATCAGAGTAGCTTTCGGGCTTGAGATCGCGAGAAAGCAATTCTATGACTTCCTGCCGATCGGCGGTAAAGTATATTCCGTCGCTGGTACGATAGGTTCTCACTAAACCGCAGACAACTAGACTGCTGAAGGACTCGGTGACTTCCGCATTAGACATTTTCAACTTGCGGGAAAGATCGTATCCGGTATATCGCTTCCCGAAGAGAGTGTTCAGAAGTCTCAATCTCTTCTCGTTACCGAGAGCCTTGAACCTCAGGGCGGTAAGGTGAAGGGGAGTCTCCTCGAGAACAGAACTGATTAACTTATAACCGACTATGAACAGATCATTCTTTGCTAGCGGATGAAAGACCCCACCCTGGGCATTTTCGACGAAGTACGAAACGGCCAGTATGACCTTTCTCTCTTCACGGAGCTCCTCATAGTGCATGTTATCTATTAGCTTCAATAAGTACTCTTCACCTCTATCGGCAAGGTTTTTCTTGAGAGCCGATACGCTTTCGCCGATCTCTCTGACACTGTAAGGAACGGAAGGGAATATGTGTTCTGCATACCACTGGAGAAGATAAAGGAAGTCCTCTTTCATCGAGTCGGGATCTGCGAAGAATTCCAGCATTATCGCCTTCTGGTGAGGAGTAAGGACTGCCCTTTCAGCAAGGAATACGAGCGCCTTTTCCTGATCTTCAATCAATGCTTCGATTATACTCTCATCGAAGCCTACGGTCCTGGGCCCAAGGCCTATGAGAAGGAAGTCCCTGAGCATATCTCTCGCCGAGACTCTAGAGACTTCTTCGAAGAACTCACTTAATGTTGAAAGGTCTCTTTCACTTATCAAATGACTCACTCTCATACCGAGAGGAGCCTGCCAGTTGAAATACAGATCCATCTTTTCTCTTATGGTTTCGGGTGTTCTTCTGGCCGCGGAGACTATCCAGTCAATTATCTCGCCAACCGGGCGATAACCAGGAGTGAGTTCCTTGAAATGCTCTATAAGTCTCTCGTTATTTGTAAGCCTGTATATACTCGAGAGAAAATCGTAGATCTCTCCACTTCTTATTTCCACTCTGTCTATAGCTCTCATGAAAGCACCCCCCGACGCTCATAGTAAACCATATGCACAAAAGCAATTCAAGCATCAGAAGAGTGCGATGCCCGATTATTACTATTTCATAATGTATTAAGAACTCAAAGGATCGGCCTCAGGCCCATTCACTTATTATACCCAATCCTTGAGGACCAAGGTGGGTACCGATTACAGGCTCTATAGTCCGGATATCGAGATGAACGTCTGGAGCCTTCTGCTTTATCAAACCTTCGATCTCTCTTGCATCGCTTTCTCTTTTTATCGAAAGAATCACTACCTGCTTCATTTTCTTCAGATCCTTATCTTTGAACGTAGCGTCGACCATCGCCTGCAGCAGTTTCTTATTGCCCCGGATGTTCTCTACCGGCTTCAGTTCGCCTTCATCAAGCTGGATTATTGGCTTCATCTTCAGAAGATTCCCCATAAGTGCTTTCGCCTTTCCAATACGCCCGCCTTTATGAAGATAGTTCAGATCGTCTACAGAGAATACTGTCCTAACATGCTTGTGGAAGTCTGTTGCATACTTCACCAGAATTTCGACTGCCGTACCGGCTTCGATCTTCTTAACCAGGTTCTTTATGAGCAACCCTACACCGTCACAGGCTAGAAGAGTGTCAACCACATGAATAGGCTTATCGAAATCCCTTGCAGCAATACTTGCCGATACAAAAGTCCCGCTGAGTTTTCCGGAGAGAACAGGAACAATCAAAGCATCAAACTCTGCTACCGCCTTCTCGAAAACCTGTATGAAATCCTGTGGAGAAGGCTGTGATGTCGTGGGCAGCTCAGTTGCGGTCGATAGCTCTTCGTAGTAAGCATCCAGATCGAGCTCCGTAGACTTCGTATAGGTTCCCTTTCTGTTGATATAGAGAGAGACTATGTGGACTCCCAGTTCTTCAATTTCCTTAGCATTAAGATTGCAGGTGTTGTCGGTTATTATGCCAATCCTCATCTTCTAACCCCCAATACAAAGTGATGTTCAAATTATAGAACAGATAGAGCCTGAGAACTAACAAACAACAGTGACTC
>LVBU01000308.1 GCA_001603185.1 Thermotogales bacterium Thermo_02
GAACTCCAGAAGAAGTTCAGGCTTCATTCTCTCTTGCTAAATGGGACGGCCGATATTGCTATTGCAACCGACATGAATGGAAAAGTAATCTATATAAACGAAGCTGGTGAAAAATACTTCAAGACCTCGCTGGCAGAAGTCAAAGACAAACTTCCCGATGAACTCTTCTCTCGAAAGCTCGGAGATTTTCTTGCAAGTAGTTCTCCTGTAGATGTTGATGAGGATTACAAAATCAGAATTGCACCTCCAGATGAGAGCGGTAGCTGTTGTTCGGTTGAGTTTACCAGCAAGGTTGTACACGATGAAGAGGAAAATATCGCTACTGTCTTCATTGGAAGAATGATCGTGGAACCCGATCAAAAGTGAGAAACACGGCTGCTCCTTATTGTTGAGAAAGGATCACTTTTGGGTAATCTCATCTTCTGTAACGACTGGTCAACGGCATTCTCCAATCTTTCCCGAAGGCCTTTTTTGATACTTTTATACCTGGTGCTCCCTGTTTTCTCTTATACTCGTTCCTTTGAAGCAACCCGAGAACGTATTCCACAGTTTCCTTTTCAAAGCCCTTTCCGATTATTTCCTTCAGCGAGAAGCTCTCCTCAATGTACAGCCTCAAAATCTCATCAAGAGTATCGTATGGAGGCAGTGAGTCCTGATCTTTCTGACCCTCTCTCAATTCTGCCGTTGGTGGCTTCAAAAAGATGTTCAGGGGTATTATGTCTCCTTCAGTTTCGTTCAGTCTTCTGGCAATTCTGTACACCTGAGTCTTATAAAGGTCCTTAATCGGAGCCAATCCGCCTGCCATATCACCATACAAAGTAGCATATCCCGTTGCCATTTCGCTCTTGTTGCCTGTTGTAAGAACTAGCCATCCGAACTTATTTGAAAGACCCATGAGTATCATCCCTCTTATCCTTGCCTGGAAATTCTCTTCCGTCACATCAGGCTCTCTTCCTTTGAAAACATCACTCATGACCTCTTGCATTGAATCATAAGCCTGTGCAATTGGAATATCAAAGAGTTCCACCCCGAGATTCGATGCAAGTTCTAGTGCGTCTTTCTTTGATTCTGCAGAGGTAATCTCTGAAGGCATCATCACGCACTTAACGTTTTCCTTTCCCAGGGCTCTTACAGCCAACGCAGCTACCAGCGCCGAATCCATTCCGCCACTCAGTCCTAGCACAACTTTCTTAAAACCGTTCTTGTTAATGTAATCCTTTATTCCTAGCTCTATAGCTTCTATCAATTCATCCTCTTCGACAACATCCCGGTTCTCATTAGCGGGTTCTATCTCCGCGATATCTCGAAAACCGATGTTGGTAAAGACTCTTTGAAGCTCTATCTTGCTGGTGTACTCTCTTCTCTTACCTTCGAAGAGATTGTAACGAGTCGATTGGGCGGTATCGATATCTAAAAGCATGAAATCCTCTTTGAAAGCTTTTCCTATTATTTTCTGTCCGTCCGGCATTATTACTGCACTTCTTCCATCAAAGATCAACTCGTCCTGTCCTCCAACGAGGTTACAGTACACGATCGCACAAGAGTATTCCATTGCTCTGGTAAGCAATAGCGACATTCTTGAGTTGTTTTTCGTCGAAGTGAAAGGCGAAGCCGAGAGATTTAGAATCAGATTAGCTCCCGCAATAGTCTGTTCGTTAATTGGACCGGCCGGTACCCACAGATCTTCACAGATGTTTACTCCAATCTTTACACCTCCACTCTCAACTATTAGGGGCTTCGAACCTGGAGTGAAGTAACGCCTTTCATCGAAGACAGAATAGTTTGGTAAGTTCATTTTCCTGTAGATGCCCTTTATCTCGCCATTCTGTATCAACGCCGCTGCATTGTAAATCTCGTTTGAAAAGTCAACGAAGCCTACAAGAGTCAGTGTGCTCTTTCCTCTTGTATAATCCGTTATCTCTCGTAGAACACTGAGATTGTCATTAAGAAAGCCTGTATGGAGAAGCAAATCTTCCGGAGGGTAACCCGTTATGGTTAGTTCTGGAAAGAGCAGGATACCGGCTTCACTGTTAGAAGCTCTATCTATACAGTCCTCAATCCTCTTCTTATTGCCACGTAAATCTCCCACAGTAGTATTTATCTGAGCGATTGCCAGTCTAATTATCATCTCTCGACCTCCGAAACTCAATGTGCTGTATGAACTCTCTAGAGAGCTCCCCGGAATAGATTATAGCAATGATCTCTCTGTTCTTCCCCCAACCACTCAAGGTCGCATTCGCAGAACCGGTTACAACTGTTTTCGCGTCTATGATGAAAGTCTTATCATGCACGGTGGCGTTTTCACTCCATGAAACCTCAAGCCCGCTGTCAAGAAACCTCTCAAGCTGTGATGCAGAATTCCAGGCATCTACAACACCACTCACTTTCACACCATTTGCAGACTTAAATTTCAGAGCGGCCAGTATCTTTGAATCTGTAAAGGCAAACATTGCGACCTTTATCTCTTTTCTGCCCCCGAGCAGTTCACGTATTACTCTCTCTCTGGCCTCTTCTGATGGACAGAGAAAGAACTCCATATTACTGTATTTAACGGGAGGTCGGGCCTCGCCAGCCTTAATAGCTCTATAAAAGTCCAGAAAAATATCGGCTATTTCCTCTGATTCAAAAACGAGAAAACTATTTGAATCCTCTCCCAGACTTCCGCATGTGAAATTCCCCGTACCAAAGACGACTGTCTTTCGATCGATCACTATGAATTTCGAATGTATAAGCGCGGCCGAACTATCTGTAAGGATTTCAAACGATGGGTGTGCCCCCATACTTCTGGCAACCGTCGAATCGTCTATGATCACCTGCAAATCTATCCCTCTGTCATGAAGTCTGTTTAACGTGGAGATCACCGATGGCTCATCAAGAGAGTATGACACAAGTACTACCTCTCTTTCGGCGCCGATAAGCAATGTGATTATTCTTTCGATAGCCAGACCATCGTCTGTGAAGAAGACGCTTGAAAAGACAAGCGTAGTTACCATAAGTAGAAGAGCGATTATAAATCTTCTCATGTATCCTCCAGAAAATCAAAAACGGGGAGCCTTAGCTCCCCGCCTGGTGGAGACGAAGGGATTCGAACCCTCGGCCTATACAATGCCATTGTATCGCGCTCCCAACTGCGCTACGTCCCCACTTCAGAAA
>LVBU01000309.1 GCA_001603185.1 Thermotogales bacterium Thermo_02
CATATATATGGAGGTGAGAAGAATGCCATACGGTTTTGGTTATGGGAATCGCTTTAGAGACGGCTCTTGTCGGTTTTTTGGATACGGTGGACCGCGAGGTATGGGAAGAGGCAGAGGCATAGGTCTATACACAAGAGGCTTCTACAATGACTCTTACCCATCTGAAACTGAGAAGCTCGATCTTCAAGAGTACCGAAATTACCTTAACAGTGAGCTCGAAATGCTCAAACAGGAATTGCAGGAAGTAGAGAAAAGGCTTGATAGCCTGGAAACCCAAGCGGAAAGGGAGTGATAGTATGCCTTGGAGAGATAGGACAGGTCCTTCGGGACAGGGTCCCATGACGGGATGGGGAATGGGCGACTGTGTTGCACCGGACTCTGAGAAGAGACCGGGAGAGCGTACCCCTGTTTATCCGGCGGGAGGCTTTTTCGGTAGACGTTTCTACCGCCGTGGGTCGGGATTCGGTTCCGGTAGAGGTTTCGGAAGAGGATTCGGATTTAGATTCAGGAGATGGTGGTGACCCTTGGTAATAGCGGTCCTGAGTGGCAAGGGCGGCACTGGCAAAACCACTCTTGCCACAAATCTTGCTAGAGTGTTGTCCTTCAATTATCAAGTTCAGCTCCTCGATGCCGACGCCGAAGAGCCTGACGTTCATCTCTTTTTCCAGACAGTTCGCGAGTCTCGGGAAGATGTTCATCTAATGCTACCCGTTATAGCCAGAGAAAAGTGTTCTCTGTGCGGCAAATGCGCAGAGGAATGTCAGTTCGGTGCCCTGTCAATCTTTGATACTGGCGTTATGGTCTTCAACACTCTCTGCCATGGCTGTGGTCTCTGCACAATGATCTGTCCCGAATCGGCTATAACCGAGGTCCCAAAGGTAATTGGAAGAGTTGATATGGGAAGTATTGACGATTCTCTATCTTTTGGAATGGGGATCATGGAAATTGGAGAACCTTCCCCCGTAAGAATCATAAGAGCTTTGAAGAAGCATATCGACCACGAGAGGATCGTAATAATTGATTCTCCTCCTGGCACATCCTGTCCGGTAGTCGAAACTCTCAGGAAGGTCGACTATGCGATTATGGTAACCGAACCGACGCCGTTCGGGCTTCACGATCTGGAACTCGCGGTCAGTATTGTCAGAGAGATGGAAGTGCCCTTTGGAGTAGTAATCAACAGAGACAACGCTTCTTACTCGAAAATCGACGAGTTCGCTTCCAGAGAGAATATCGACATACTCGAAAGGATCCCCTTTGACCGCGAGATCGCCCGCGCTTACTCTGAAGGTGTTCTCTTTAGTGATGCTTTTCCCGAGTGGAGAGTCCGCCTTGAAAAAATGTATGCGAAGATTCTCACATCTCCGGGGGTGATTTGATGTTTCAGCTGGCTATAGTTAGCGGTAAGGGAGGAACAGGCAAGACTACTCTCGCTGGCTCTCTTTCACTCCTCTTTCAAAACCACGTTATGGCCGATTGCGATGTGGACGCACCGAATCTTCATCTCTTGATGAATTCTAAGAAGGAAGTTTCTCTGGAGTACTATGGCGGCAAGAAGGCCGAGATCTCTGACTCCTGTATCTCATGTGGAATCTGCGAAAGGTACTGCCGTTTCGATGCAATAGTCCGTGGAGGCCCCTACAGAGTCGATCCTTACTCCTGTGAGGGATGTGGTGTCTGTGTAGCTATCTGCCCGGCAAAGGCTATCACTATGAGAGAGAACAAGTCCGGCGAATACTTTCTTTCACGCTTTGATGGAAATCCTCTGATTCACGCCCTGCTCAATCCCGGAGAAGAGACCTCCGGAGGGCTAGTTGCGGAGGTCAGAAAGCTCGCTATCAAAGTCTCGGAAGACGAGAGACGCGACATCATAGTAATAGACGGAGCTCCGGGGATCGGTTGCCCGGCTGCTTCATCGATAACCGGTGTCTCTTTTGTGGTCATCGTTGCCGAACCAACAGTATCGGGTATTTTTGATCTGGAGCGAATAGTCGATACGGTAAGGCACTTCAGGCGTGAGTGCGCCGTTGTGATAAACAAGTGGGACGTGAATCACGGCAAGAGTCAGTTGATCGAAGAGTGGTGCCGAGAAAAGGAGATATCGATTCTCGGTAAGATACCGTTCGACGAAAGAGTCGAAGAAGCCACCGTACTGGGTGTACCTGTAGTTTCTATGAATGACTCACCTGCGGCGGTAAGCATAAAGAGCATAAGAGAAAAATTGGAAAACATACTGCATGGAGGTAAGGAATGAAGATAGCAATTCCTGTGAAGGAAAAATCCCTGGATAGCATCCCCGACGACCGTTTCGCTCGCGGGAAATACTTTCTAATATACGATTCATCGACCGGCTCTTTTGAGTTCATCGATCCATCAATAGACCTCGCCCACGGAGCGGGACCGGTAGCCGTAAATTTCCTGGTAAAGAAGGGTGTTGACTCAATAATAGCCTTTCATCTCGGTCAAAATGCAATCCAGGCAATAGAAGCTGCCGGATTGGCTTTCTACGAGGCACATGTCGCAACAGCGCGTGAGAATCTGGAACGAGTGCTCGCTCAGAAACTTCCGGAATAATCTGCTTTGTCTCTTTGCTATAGACCACTTTCAGGCTAGAATAGTCCTGGAGGTGGTTTCCGTGAAAAGTGAAGAGCTGGCTTCGCAGTTCGAACTCCTGGCTAGGTTGCTGAAGGTATGGAGAGACAACCCATTCAAAATACGCAGTTACGAGTTCGCCGCAAAGACTATAAGAAGTCGCCTTCCCGATGGAGAGATAGACGAAGATTCAATAAAGTCTCTCTCGCAGATTAAGGGGATTGGAAAGGCGATACAGGAGAAGTCTCTCCAGTATTTACATGAAGGAAAGATAGAAAAGATCGAAGAGCTCAGGACAGACACACCCAAAAGCATATACAGACTTATAGTAGACGGTAAAATAGAGACCGGCATCCTCGCCTTTCTGTGGAAAGATGCCGGCTTAACCAAACCAGAAGAGCTTTTAGAGTTTCTCACCAGGAGAAGAGACGAGCTCAAACTGAATACGGAGGATCTGTCGCGGTTTGAGAAACTGCTAATTCCTTGACCAGCCAATCTGGAAAACTCTCTTGCCCTGCCTGTATTTCAAGCTTTCCGCGGGTATTAAAGTGAATATATGCCGGAGTACTTGTCTTTCACATACTTTATGAAATAGCCCGGATCGAGATCTCTTCCAGTAACTTTTTTCAACAATTCTGCAGGTTCGTAACGTCGACCCTGACTGTGTATATTGACTCTGAGCCATTCTATCAAGGGTTTAAGATCTCCACGCTCAAGCCTCTTATCCAGTCTTTTGATATCGCTTTCGGCTTTAGCATAAAACTGTGCAGCGTACAGATTGCCGAGCATATAAGAGGGAAAGTAACCTATCATGCCAGATGGCCAGTGGACATCCTGCAGTACTCCGTCGCGATTATCGGGCGGTTCGATTCCTAGATACTCTTTCATTTTATCATTCCAGCGGCGCGGCAGGTCACAGACCTCGAGCTCGCCCCTTATCATGGCCTCTTCAAGCTCAAAACGGAGCATTATGTGGAAGTTGTATGTGACTTCGTCTGCCTCAATCCTTATCAATGAAGGACTAACTTCGTTCACGGCTCTATAGAACTTCTTCATGGAGACATTCTTGAAGTTATTTGGAAAGGCCTTCTGGATGTGAGGATAGAAGAAAGTGAGGAACTCCTTGCTTCTACCGACCATATTCTCAATCATTCTCGACTGCGATTCATGGATTCCCAAAGACACTGCACTGTATAAAGGCGTCCCGCTCAAGTCGGCTGGAAGGCCCTGCTCATAAAGAGCATGTCCGCCCTCATGGAAGGAGCCGTAAAGAGATGATGTGAACTCATCCGGTGGATACTTCGTTGTTACCCTTACATCTCCCACACCCACTCCTATAGTGAAGGGATGGACGGTTTCGTCCAGTCTTCCCGCTTCAAAGTCGTAACCAATGAACTTCAAAGCCTTATAACTCAGCTTCTCCTGAGCCTTTCTTGGGAACTTCCCCTTCATAATCCCTGTCTCTGGAGCTTTACCGTTCTCGATAATCCGCTTCAAAAAGGGGACCAGCTCCTCCTTGAGGGGCTGAATAATCTCTCTAAGTCTTTTTGAGGTCATTCCTTCCTCGTAACCCTCCAGAAGTGCATCATACGGATTCTCATCGTAGCCGTAGAGACTGGCTCCCTCTCTGGAAAGACTGACTATCTCTTCGAGGTAAGGGGCAAATCCATTGAAGTCGTTTCTCTTCCTTGCCTCTTCCCACACATGCTCGCTCTTGGCAACAAGGACCATAAACTTCTGGTAGAACTCCGGCGGTAATGCCCTGGCTCTCCTGTATGACTTTGTAGCAACACGGACCATCGCCTTTTCGTCATCTGAGAGAGACTGGAGAACTTCAGAGCCGTTCAGTTCCTCGATAATCCTCCCAAGCTCTTGCGAAGTACTCTTCTTGAAAGCAAGCGTCGAAATATATCCATAAGCTTCGGCGCGCTCATCACTGCCCTTCTCCGGAAGATATGTTCTCATGTCCCAGGCCATGAGAGCAGTGGCGTTGTTAAGATATTCTATTTCTTTGTACTGAGCGTTCAATTCCTCTATTAGACTCACTTTACACCTCCTTCTGGATTATAACATGGCACTTGTATTCGAATCAGTCTCTTCTGCTCCCGGTAAGTCTTGTTGGAAAGAAACACAGAACGGTGAATGAGATAAAATACGGCAGTGTGAGCAGCAGCTTCGGCGAGATCTGTGTTGAGACCTGAAGAACCAGTGAAAGTTCGACCACGGCGCCGAGAAAGATCGCCGAGAGCATTACATAAACGGGTTTTCCTCTGCCCATAATAACCGAAACGAGAGCAATCCAGCCCCTTCCACCCGACATATTCGCCACGAAAGCTCCTAGAGGCAGAGACAGAGAAGCGCCTGCAAGCCCTGCAAACAGTCCGCTAATAAGAAAGGAAAAGAATCGCAGTCTATCAACGCTTACCCCTGCATAGAAAGCGCTCTCCGCATCGAGGCCGCAAGCTCTGAGCTTTACGCCCGAAGCCGTGCCGTTCAGGAACAGAAACACTATCATTGGCAGCATGAGAGCCGATAGTTCAAAGAGATTCAGGTTGTTCAAGAAGCCTAGACCGATCTTTCCGAGGAACTCTACATTGAGAACAGGTGGTTTCGACAGATTCGAAAAGACCACAGTACCCTTGCTTTTCAGCCACAGATCAGTCAACATGACTGTAAATCCGGCAGCAAAAAGGTTGGTAGCTATTCCCACAACGAAGAGATTTGCCCGAAGATACCTGACCAGAGCAAAGATGATCACCGCCAGCAACATTGACACAGCGACTGCTACTAAAGTCCCCAGTATAAGACTTGACGAAGCGGCCGACACTGCTACTGCAAAGAAGGCGGAAACGAGTATCAGACCCTCAAGTCCTATGTTCAACCAGCCGGCTAGCTGAGTCAGAAGTGCGCCACAGGCCGCAAGTATGATTGGAGTGGAGTTTATGATAGTCGCATTAAGAAAGCTTTCCATGAGCTCTTCTCCTCCTCAAAAAGGAAAGTATCGCATCGGCTGTAACCAGGTAGAAGACTATGGATTGAATAAGCCTGGACAGCTCCGGAGTAAGCCCGGCCTCAAATGAAGCTATCTGGGCGCCGATCTCCAGATAGGCAAAGAACAACGCGGCGGGAACGACAAGAAGCGGATGATTTCTGGCGATAAGAGCCACAGCTATTCCATTCCAGCCGTAACCGGAAGAGAAACCTCTCATAACCCTTCCATGAACTCCCAAGACATCTACCATGCCTCCCAGAGCTGCGAAGGAGCCACTTAAAAACATGGCCCAGAAGTAGACTCGCCCGACATTCACTCCCCCGTAATATGCAAACTCCGGATCTTTCCCCGTAACTCTCAGGTTGTAGCCACCTCTTGTCTTGAAAAGGAAGAACCAGACTGCAACTGAGGCTAATATGGCAATGAAGAGACCTGTATGGAGATTTGAAGGCGGCAGTATCCTTTCGAATCTGAATTTCGACGGGATGCTGAAAGAGGCAGCAAGTCCCGAGGGCCTGTCATTGAAAGGTCCTTCGATGAAGTAATCGACAAGAAGTATTAGTCCGTTACTCAGAAGCAGTGAGGAAATAAGCTCGTTTACACCCCTTCTCGCCTTTAGAAGACCGGATAGTCCGGCTATAATACCTCCAGAGATAAGCGAGAAGAGAAGAATTGCGACTGTTCCCGGTAACGGGGGCAACGCCGTCAGTATTCTAACTCCAAAAAACGTTCCCACAAGAGAACCCATATAAACCTGACCTTCAAGCCCGAGATTGAAGCTGGACGCTGAGAAGGCAATCGCTGCAGCCAGACCGGTAAGGATTAGTGGTATAGTGTTTGCCAGAAGATTTCCCAGATAGTAGGTGTTTGTGAAAGTGGAGAAGAAGAACGCCACAATCGCAACGGATGGATCCTCACTCACGGCAAGAATTACGATCATGCCGGCCAGAAGAGCGACCAGTATAACGAAAAGAGATCTCGCTGCCAGATAGTATCTACCGATCATGTCACAGCTCCCGTTTTCTCTGTACCTACGATGTATCTTCCAAGAAACGCTCTGGTCAGGCTTCCGTCGTTAACTCTGTTCAGCACGATTCTTCCATCGTACATCACGATAACACGGTTTCCGATAGCGAGCGCTTCGTCTATATCACCGGTAAAGACGACCACCGACATTTTCTCTCTGAGCGAGGCGAGTATCTTGTGAAGCATTCTTGTATGCAATGAGTCCAGTCCCCTGGTCGGTTCTCCAAGGAGCAGTAAAACTGGAGCTCCATCAAGTTCTCTAGCCAGCAGCATTTTTTGAAGATTTCCTCCCGAGAGTGTTGAAGCGGGATCATCCAGAGCGGAGTACTTGACATTGTACTTCTCCATAATCTCTTTCGACCAACTGGTAAGGGCTTTTTTTCTGTATATAGGACCTGCTTCCCTTACCCTGTTGACTACCAGATTTTCCATTATCGAGAGTGCGGGGCAACTACAAACACTGTCTCTGTCCGAAGTGAGTGCAGCCACTCCGGCCTTTCTGAGAAGAGAGGGAGGCTTTCCGGTTAAATCCTGTCCGTCGACAAAGACTCTGCCAGAAAGGACTCTTCGCATACCGAAGAGACCCTCAAGAAGCTCCTGCTGTCCATTTCCGGTAACGCCAGTTATAACCAGCAACTCGCCTGCGCTTGCGCTGAAATCAACTCCTTTTACAGCAGCGTTTCCTCGAAACCTTCCCTCAATCTCAAGCGACTCGACTCGAAGGACCTCCTTACCCGGTTCGAAAGTACCTATCACGGTTGGCTCAAGACTCTCTCCAGTTATCAGTTCGTGAAGATCTCTCCGGGCAACCTCTGCTCCATCGACAGTATCTACAACACTCCCTTTTCGCATTACTGCAATCCTATCAGAGACTCTCGTCGCCTCCGACAGTCTATGGGTAATGAATATCAGTGTCTTACCCTCTTTCTTGAGTTCACTAAGGGTCATGAAAAGGGCTTCTCTTTCTGTGTCCGATAAAACGGCCGTTGGTTCGTCGAGTATGATCAAATCCGGTGACCTCAGAAGAACTCTAAGAATAGCGACCCTCTGCCTGTATCCTGTTGTAAGATCGCCGACTCTAGCGTTTGAATCGATTTCGACTTTATACCTCTGCATCATGTCGTGGACTGAACGCTTCATCTCTCTCAACCCGATCTTTAATTTTCCACAGTTCATGGCCGTAAGCAGATTTTCCATAACGGTCATACCTGAGATAACTCGCATATTCTGGGGTACAAGTCCTACTCCAGCTTCAATAGCGTCTATTGGTGTTCTTGGAGAGTAAGCGACTCCGTCAATGAACATAGCTCCACTATCTGCCTTTTCTATACCCGATATGATCTTCATAAGAGTCGTTTTGCCCGCCGCATTTTCCCCGAGCAGAGTATTTACCTTTCCTCTCATAATCTCTAGACAGACTCCGTTGAGAGCCTTTATACCGTTGCTCGAGTAAGTTTTATGGATATTTTGCAGACTTATCTTTGGAGTGTTCATCAAAAACAGGCGAGGAGGCCCCGACATCTAAGCGATAGCGAGAGTCGGAGAGGAGTCGCCGTTCCTCCTTTCGATTAGTAAAGTATTTGTGTTCCACTTTAGCTCGATTTCAATAACCTATCAATGTTACCACCAAAGAATAAGAAAACGGGAAGCCGCATTAAAGGCTTCCCGCTCTATATAGCTTCTATCAGGCCAGCTCTTCTTCGAAGTGCGATGAAACGACCGCTTCTTCTACCTGAAGGTTTGCATACATGTCCAGTCCAGTCCCTGCGGGTATTAGCTGACCGACTATGACGTTTTCCTTTAGTCCCTGCAGATAATCGATCTTTCCCGCAACTGAGGCTTCCGTAAGAATCTGCGGTGTCTGCTGGAACGAAGCGGCCGACAACCAGCCCTCGCTCTCCAGAGAGGCCTTCGTTATCCTCAGAAGCTTTCTCTTGAACTTCATCAGTCCCTTTGGCATTACCTGTACCTTCTTCTCGGGAATAATAGTATCGGGATTGAAGTCCTCGATTAGCTTCTGATACTGATCCTCTTCGACATCGTAGATAGATATCTGCTTTATGCCACCGCTCAGTATCCTGTTGAGGACTTCTTCGCTTATCTGCTCGCCTTCCGCGGCTATCTTCTGGATTCTTCCCTCTTCGTCCTCTCCGAGGACCCTTCTGGCAAGCCTCTTGTTTAATACGTACTCGCGGTTCTCCTCTACCTTGCTGTTAGCCTCTTCGATCGATCTGTTTACCTTTCTCACTTCGATTATGTCCAGCAAATCGCCGGGAAGGAAATCGGTATCTCCCGGATCGGTCAATTCGACCTTAGAGAGCATCTGTTTGATTATCAGCTCGAAGTGCTTGTCGTGTATCTCGACTCCCTGTTCGGCATAGACCCTCTTGATCTCTGTGAGAAGATACAGGGCAGTCGGAACTAATCCGAGCTTTTCCATGAGCTTTCTGGGACGCACCGTGCCCGTGGTTATGGCCTCTCCCTCGACGACTCTGTCGCCAATTTCTATCTTTGGCTTGATTGCCGAAGAGAGATCGTACTCGCTTATTCGGCCGTCTTTCGTCTCGATATAAACCTTTCGTCTGCCCTTTTCATCGGCCACGAGGTCTTTTACAAAGCCCGAGTCGCCTTTTTCTATGAAAAGCGCTTCGGGATCTTTGAGCTTCTTCCTGGCTTCGAAGAGCTCCTCGGCTCTCGGAAGACCTCGGGTTATGTCCTGACCCGTTGCGATACCACCTGTATGGAAGGTTCTCATCGTCAGCTGTGTTCCCGGTTCGCCTATTGACTGGGCCGCGACTACTCCGACGGATTCACCGACGTTGACGATCTCGTGGTTCGAAAGGTCCATTCCGTAACACATAGCGCAGACTCCGCTATCCGATTCACAGGTCAGGACCGATCTTACCTTTATCACCGGTCTGAGAGTAACCTTTATCTGTCCGCAAACTTTTAGCTTCTTGGCGGTCATCTCGTCTATCTTCTCCTGGTACTTGACGACCATTTCACCGGCTTCATTCTTTATGGGTTCGCCAGCATATACCTGTCCGACACAGGGATAGGAGACTATCTTGACTTCGCTCAGCTCCGAGTTTTTCAGCTGGTGAAGGAGATCGCTGTTTATGTGCGTTCCGGCCTTGTAGGTCTTATCGCTCAAGGTCACATCTTCACCGAGCTCGGTGTATCTTACCAGCCTAGTCGCCTTGGCCAGAGCCAGCACCTCTTCGCGCACTACCTCGACATCTGTCCTGTAATTGGCAAGGAAAGAGGCGTCCTCGTCTCTGAGCATCGTGTCCCGGACGTACTCCTTGCCTGTCCTCTTGTTCTTCAGGGGCTTCGCGGTTGACGGGTCTATCACATCGACGGCGAGGACTCTTCCGAACAGGAAGTCCTCGAGCTTCTCTATCGTGACACCGTCGGCCAGCAGCTCGACGGCCTCTATTCCTTCGTGGGTTCCGCAGTTCGGTGTCGTGATCGTTATTGTCTGTGACACATCGACCAGTCTTCTCGTAAGGTATCCGGCAAAAGAAGTTCTCAGTGCTGTGTCTGCCGATCCCTTTCTAGCGCCATGCGTAGATGTGAAGAACTCTAGCTCGGTCAGACCGTCTCTGAAGTTCGCCTTTATGGGTACTTCTATGGTCTTTCCTGAAGGATCGGCCATCAGTCCTCTCATTCCGGCGAGCTGCTTCAGCTGGTCTATGTTTCCTCTCGCTCCCGAGTCGACCATCATGAATATCGGATTGAAGGGGTGCTTCTCGAATTCGGTGTATGTCTTCTCCATGATGTCGCCGGTAGTATCCGACCAGATGCGAATGACTTCTTCGCTTCTGCCTTCTTCGGTGAGGAATCCGGACTTGAAAAGGCCTTCGACCTGATCGACTTTCTTCTGGGCGGCTGCGATTACCTTGTCCTTTTTGGGATATACTACTATGTCCTTTATCGAGATCGTCAGACCCGACTGGGTCGCATAGTGGAATCCGAGTGTCATCATGTCGTCCAGAAGGTCGGCCGTTCTGTCTATCCCGTACTCGTGGAAACAGTCGTAGATAAGCTTCTTTATTGCCTTTTTCGTGAACTTCTTGGAGTAATCCCTCAGCTTCTCGGGCACTATCGTGTTGAAGATTATTCTTCCCACGGTCGTAAGTGTCAGGTCGCCGGACGAGGGGTCGAGCTTCACCAGTATCGGGTCGTGCAGTGATATGTATTCGGCATCGTAAGCGAGGAGTGCTTCGTCGGGCGATGCGAACTTCCAGTACACCCACTCGAGCGCCTTCTCCCTTACTCGCCTTCTCGCCTCGGTTTGGTCTATTTCCTTATCTTTGAGAAGCTTTGCGTAGTAGCCCATTACTTCCTTCTCCATCTTTTCATACTCGTGATCGTTAGTCGTCAGATAGTACACGCCGACTATTATGTCCTTTCCCGGCATGGAGATGGGCTTCCCGCTGGCGGGCGAGATTACGTTGTATCTGCTGAGCATGAGGAACTTTGCCTCCGCCTGCGCCGCCGCCGATAGGGGAACGTGTACGGCCATCTGGTCTCCGTCGAAGTCTGCGTTGAACGGCGTACATACCAGCGGATGTAGCTGTATTGCGTTTCCCTCTACCAATCGCGGTATGAAGGCCTGAATGGATATTCTGTGCAGTGTCGGAGCCCTGTTCAGAAGAACGGGGTGTCCCTTTATTACGTCTTCGAGGACTTCCCAGGCCTCGGGCATTTCCTTCTCTATGATAGTCTTCTTAAGCTTTCTCGCCGTTTTGCTCGATTCACTTCCGTGTAGTAGTTTAGATAGGACAAAGGGTTTGAACAGCTCCATAGCCACTCTCTTTGGAATACCGCATTCGTGAATCCTCAGATCAGGTCCTACGACTATGACGGCCCTTCCGGAGTAGTCTACACGCTTTCCGAGAAGGTTTCTTCTGAACCTCCCCTTCTTGCCCTTTACAAGATCCGTCAGAGATTTCAACGGCCTTCCCGATTTGTCCGATACGGCCTTTCCGACTCTTCCGTTGTAGATCAGGGAATCGACTGCCTCCTGAAGCATTCTCTTCTCGTTTCTGATTATTATGTCGGGCGCACCGATCTGCAGGAGCTTCGAAAGCCTGTTGTTCCTGTTTATGACTCTACGGTAGAGGTCATTCAAATCGGTAGTCGCGAACCTTCCGCCCTCGATCTGTATCATAGGTCGAAGGTCTGGCGGGATGACGGGCACGACGTCCATTACCATCCAGTCGGGCCGGTTTCTCGAGGCTATTAGGTCCTTCACATACTTCAGCCTTCGAAGGAGTTTCAAAGCCCTCGCGCTGCTCTTGGGAATCGCCTTGAGTTCGTGTTCGATCGCTACCTGGAGCTCTTCCAGATCCATACCTTGAAGCAGCTTCTTTATCGCGGCAGCACCGTAATCGCAGGTGACCTTTCCTGGGTACAGCTCTCTGTAGGCCTCGTACTCGTTCTCGATCAGCACTTCGCCGACAGTCCTTCCAGTCTCTTCTGAGACGGTCGGGTCGATCTCCGTTATTATGACGATAGGTCGGTCGCTCTCTGTGTCAGTTTCGACTTCGAACTTCCCGGGGTAGTATTCGTCAAAGGCTCTGTATTCCGTCGCGGAAAGGACTTCGTCTTCAAAGAGAAAACGGTCGGCGAGAGTGTCGCCCTTATGGACTTCCTCACCGTTCTGAACGTATACAAGCGCCCCTTCAAAGGCCGGATACTTCTTCTCGATACCGCTTTCGTCCCGGATCGTTATCCAGTTCATCTCTCTTTGCGTGCTACTGTCGATCCTTTCGATACTGACCGTACCGTCGATGTCGGTTATGACCGGGCCCTGCGGCGATTTGACCTTGTAGCCCTGTTCGACTTCGAAGTCGAGCTTTTTTGTATATATCTCGTATTCGGTCTGGTACATCGTCATTCCCGGGAAGAAGTCTGTGTCCTTTGGATCGGTCACGACGTATAGCCTTTCAATGACTCTCTTCGACCCGTAGTAGATTATGTTCTCAAGGTCCTTCGCCGGTATGTTTAGCAAAGAGGAGAGGACGCTTGGAGCGCTCTTGAGATACCATACGTGAGTTACGGGAGCCGCCAGTTCGATATGACCCATCCTTCTTCTGCGTGCCTCTTTGGACTCGACTCTGACATTACATCTCTCACACACCGTGCCTTCGTACTTCTTGCCTTTGTACTTTCCGCAGGTGCACTCGTAGTCCTTCGTCGGTCCGAAGATCTTCTCACAGAAGAGTCCGTCTCTCTCGGGTTTGAACGTGCGATAGTTTATTGTCTCCGGTTTCTTAACCTCTCCGCTCGACCAGCCCCTTATTCTTTCGGGTGAAGCTATGTTGATCTGGAGAGTGTTCACTTTTCTCTTGTATGTACTTACAGGCATTTGCTTCCCTCCTTGAGGGGTAGCTCCCTTTTATTGAAATTCATAGTTTATCCACATCCAGCTCTACACTGTTCTGATCAAAGACCTTTACATCCAGTGAAAGACCCTGCAGTTCCTTGATCAAGACTTTGAAACTCTCTGGAATTCCTGGCTCGGGAATGTTTATACCCTTAAGTATCGCTTTGTAGACGTCATTTCTTCCCTTGATATCGTCGGACTTTATAGTCAACATCTCGTTCAAGGTGTGCGACGCACCGTGAGCTTCGAGAGCCCAGACTTCCATCTCACCAAATCTCTGACCACCAAAATGAGCCTTACCACCGAGAGGCTGCTGGTGTATTAGGGAGTATGGACCGGTTGAACGGGCATGAATCTTGTCTTTGGCGATGTGTACGAGCTTCAGCATGTACATTATTCCGACAACGACAGGGTAATCAAAAGGCTGCCCCGTCCTTCCGTCTCTCAAGGTAACCTTCCCGGATCTGTAATCTTCTATGTCGCCGTCATCCAGACCCTTTTCCTTTCTTGCCTTGTATAGCTCTATCATTATCTCTTCTTCTGTGGCACCGTCAAAAATGGGAGTTGCGAAGTGTCTATTTGTAAGCTTACCCAGCCATCCAAGGTGCGTTTCAAGAACCTGCCCCACATTCATACGCGAAGGAACACCCAGTGGAGAGAGCACAAGTTGTATCGGGGTACCGTCTGGAAGGAACGGCATATCTTCCTTGGGAATGATGTTTGAGACAACACCTTTGTTTCCGTGTCTGCCGGCCAGCTTGTCACCGACATCGAGGGGCTTTCGAATCCCTACAAAGACTTTCACGAGTTTGTTGATTCCCGATCCCAGTTCCGAAACTTCCTCTTTGTCAAAGGCCTTCACATCGATTACTCTTCCCTCTACTCCATGGGGAAGTTTCAGAGAAGAGTCCTTAACATCTCTTCCTCTATCGCCAAAGACCGATCGTATGATCTTCTCTTCGGGTGTAGTCTCCGATTCTCCCTTAGGCGTGACTTTTCCAACCAGAATGTCCTGAGATGTAACGTAAGCGCCGACTCTGACGATCCCGTTTTCATCAAGATTCTTAAGAGACTCCTTGGACACGTTTGGAATATCTGCCGTGATCTCTTCCGGCCCCAATTGAGTATCTCTGGCTATAGTTTCGTACATTTCGACATGTATAGTGGTGAAAGTATCTTCCCCAAGAAGCTCCTGATTTACCAGAATGGCGTCTTCGAAGTTGTAGCCTTCCCAGGGCATGAAAGCAACCAGAACATTCTTTCCCAGAGCAAGTTCTCCCATATCTGTGGAAGGGCCGTCGGCTATCGGACCGCCCTCTTCAACGATCTCGCCAAGCGAAACTATTGGTCTCTGATTGACCGCCGTATCCTGGTTGGTTCTTATGAACTTGTGAAGAAGGTACTCATCGACCAGAGGCTGACCGTTGTGGTCGAGTTCGGGCTTTCCTTTATCGTTAAGTCTCTCAATCCTAATGCTCTTTCCGTCAACCTCTACGACTTTTCCCCGGTGTTTTGCCAGAACTACATAACCGGAGTCTCTTGCAGCAACCCCTTCGACACCAGTACCGACAATTGGAGCTTCGGCCTGAACCACCGGAACGGCCTGACGTTGCATGTTAGATCCCATAAGGGCTCTGTTGGCGTCATCGTGTTCAAGGAAGGGAATCAGAGAAGTCGAAATCGACACGATCTGTTTTGGCGACACAGACATATAGTCAACTTCATCGCGCTTGACATATCTGACCTCACCCGCGTATCTTATCTCGACGTTATCGTCTACTATTCTATCTTCTTTATCCATCTTTACAGTAGAATGGGCGATATTATATCTCTCTTCCTCGTCGGCGGCCAGATAGACTATATCGTTTGTAACCTTTGCCTTTTCGACTTTCCGATAGGGAGTAAGGAGAAAACCGTACTTATCTATGGTCGCATAGGTTGCCATCGATGTCATCAACCCTATGTTTGCCCCTTCAGGTGTTTCGATGGGACACATTCTTCCGTAATGAGAGTGATGAACGTCTCTGACTTCGAATCGCGCGTGTTCTCTCTTCAGACCTCCCGGTCCTATGGCCGATAGCCTTCTCTTGTTGGTAAGCTCGGCCAGAGGATTCACCTGATCCATGAACTGAGAAAGCTGGCTGGTCGCGAAGAACTGGTGGAGAGTAGTCATAAGGGTTCTGACATTCACCAGACTCTGGACAGCGATTTTGTCAAATGAAGTATAAATAGTCAGCTTCTCTTCAAGAAGCTTGTGTATCTTAATAAAGGCCTTCTCGAACTCCGTTTCCATTAGTTCGCCCACGGTTCTCACTCTCTTGTTTCCCAGGTGATCCTTGGTGTCGAGGAGTTCGGGTCGGCTTTCAATCTCAGTCAAATGCCTTGCAGCAAGCACGACATCCAGAGTCGTCAGAACGCTTGAAGATTCCTTGTACTCAGTGTCTTTGCTCACTTTTTTTCCTTCGAATTCTCTCAGATAATCCTGATAGACCTTCTTAAGTCTTGCATTTACTTTGTATCTGCCGACATCGGAAAAATCGAACCTGTCCGGACTGAAGTATAGATTGTATATATAACTCTTCGCAGCATTAATCCTCGGTATCTCGCCGGGACGAAGCTTTCTGAAAAGCTCGATATAAGCGTCATCTTCAGTCATACCCTCGCCATAAGTCTTCTGCAATGCCTGGTAGGTCCTCATAGCGATCGGCAACGGGAGTTTTATCGTTTTTAAGTCCGCTTCGATGATTCTGGAAATTATTTCCTCAGTCAGGAGTTCTCCCTTGTTGGCTATTACCTCTCCGCCGGGAGTCCTTATCTCCTCAAGTACAACGCTTTTCACATTTGAGAGAAGTTCATCCTCGTCGGAAGCATCTACTGTGTTCTCAAAGAGCTTCAGAAGCTCTATATCGTTCTCATAGCCCAGCGCTTTGAGGAAAACGAAGAAGTTCAACTTCCTCCTTCTGTCTATACGGGCCTGCATAATCTGTTTGTTTGGATTGAGAAGTATCTCGAACCAGGCTCCTTTAACTGGAAGGAAGTGGGCAACGTAGATTGGAAGAGAGCCGGAGACTGCCTTTGTCGGTTCGTCCACGAAGTAGACTCCGGGCGATCTCACAAGCTGGTTGACAATAACTCTCTCGGCACCGTTGATGATAAACGAAGCATTGTCAGTCATAAATGGAAGATAACCAAAGAAAGCCTCTTCTTCTTTGATCTCACCCGTGTAGAGGTCCGTAATTCTTACGGTGACATAAAGGGGAACTGAATAGGTAAGCCCCTTATCCTTGCATTCCTGTATTGAATGCTTAGCTTCGCCAATCCGGGTTCCCACAAAATCCAGAGAGAAACCCTTTTCACCCTTCTTCAAATCAGATCTTTGAATCTGAGATTTGATCGGCGAGTATTTCTTCAGAACGCTTAACAGTCCACCATCGATAAACCACTTGAATGATCGAGTTTGAATCTCGATTAGATTTGGTATTTCAAGAGGTTCATAAACTCTTCCAAAGACCCATCGTTCTCTTTTGCCAAAAGTGGCCTTTCTCATCAGATCACCTCTCGTACGTTTAAGCACACCAAACCCACACCAGAGAGAATGCCCTGATGTGGGTGTAGATATTATATCGGAAATTTATAACTAGACAACTGCTCGATTACTTCAGTTCCACTTCGGCGCCGGCTTCTTCGAGCTGCTTCTTCAGTTCTTCGGCCTCTGCCTTCGGAAGGTTTTCCTTCACGACTCCTTCAGGTGTTCCCGCCTTCTCGACCAGGTCCTTTGCTTCCTTAAGTCCGAGTCCGGTAATAGTTCTTACAACTTTGATAACGTCTATCTTCTTTGCACCGAAGGACTTAAGTACAACTTTGAATTCGCTCTGTTCTTCTTCTTCTTCAGCTGCCGCTGCCGCTGCCGGGGCGGCTGCTACCGCGACGGGCGCTGCAGCGCTTACTCCAAACTCTTCTTCAAGAGCCTTTACCAGCTGAGCAAGTTCAGCAACGGTCATTTCCTTTATTGCATTGATGAGTTCTTCCTTAGTCATCTTACCACACCTCCACCTAATTATTCTGCTTTCTTATCCTTAATTGCATTCAAAGCGTACAGGAATTTCGTCAATACTCCATTCAGCGTATAGACAAAACCGGTTATCGGGGCTGCAAATCCACCAACGACCATTGCCACCAACTGATCTCTGGAAGGCAGCTTGGACAACTCAACAGATTGATCTCCCGCGAAGTAGCTCTTCTCGAGATATCCGCCCTTTATTATCGGGAGAATCTTGTTGTTTTTGTTGAACTCTACCAGTATCCTTATGGCAGCAATTGGGTCCTTATCATCAACAGTAAGCACAGCAGTTGTATTGGTAATATCTTGCGACCATTCCGATTCATCAAAACCTGCGTTTTTGAGAGCAAGTCTTACCAGAGTATTCTTTGTTATGCTAAACGAGGCTTTCTTATCGTATCTTTCGTAAAGCACATCTCTGAATTTGGTAATACTTTCCACCTTCATTCCCTTATACTCTGAAAAGAGTATTAAAGAGGAGCTTTGATACCTCTCGGTAAGATTCTGGACGATCTCTTCTTTTCTGGCCTTAGTCAGCATTTCTCGCACCTCCTTTCAGAAAAGCGGCCTCAGTAATTCGAGGCCGCAGAAGACTCTAACTCCCACGTACCTCGGTAGGCGGCATGAGCTCTTAATTACCTACTTTCTTCGGCACCGCAGTCTTTGTAATATTTGTATAACTGAAGATTACTTTTCAGCTTCTCTGGAAAACTCTACTTTTATTCCGGCTCCCATTGTTGTGGTAATGAAAACCCTCTGCAGAAATCTTCCCTTTGAACTCGATGGTTTCATCTTTCCGATCTGATTCAATGCAGAGAGGAAGTTTTCCTTCAATTTCTGGGAATCGAAACTCTTCTTTCCGACGGGAAAATGTAGATTTCCGGTCTTATCATTCTTCACTTCTAACCTTCCTGCCTTGAAGCCCTTCACAGCATCTTCGACATCGGTCGTGACTGTTCCGGCCTTTGGAGAAGGCATCAAACCCCTTGGACCCAGAACTTTACCGAGTCTTCCGATATCTCTCATCATATCGGGAGTCGCAATAGCCACATCAAAGTCGGTCCAGCCGCCCTGAATCTGCTGAACCAGGTCGTCCGAACCAACGAAATCCGCGCCTGCAGATTTTGCAACTTCGGCTTGATCTCCCCTGGCAAAGACAAGAACTCTGACGTTTTTACCAGTACCGTGAGGAAGGGCGATAGTACCGCGGACCTGCTGGTCAGACTTCGCGGGATCTATTCCAAGCTTGAGATGCACTTCCACGGTCTCATCGAACTTGGCGGAAGGAAAGCTCTTAAGGAGTTCTATGCTTTCCTCTATCGAATATGTTCTATTTCTGTCTACTAGCTTTCTAGCCTGAATATATCTCTTCGACCTAACTGGCATTCAAATCCCCCCCTCAACCCTCAATTCTGATGCCCATGTTTCTAGCAGTTCCGGCAATGATCTTTGCCGCGGCATCGATTGTTCTGGCATTGAGATCGGGCATTTTCATCTTCGCGATCTCTTCCAACTGAGCTCTGGTAATCTTTCCGACAGTGGTCCTGTTAGGAACTCCAGAACCTTTCTGGACACCAGCAGCCTTCAGAAGCAAGAAACTGGCCGGTGGAGTTTTGAGGATGAATGTGAAAGATCTGTCAGCGTAGACGGTAATTATTACCGGTAGGACCGTCCCGGTTCTGTCAGAAGTCTCAGCGTTGAACTGTTTGCAAAAACCCATGATATTGACGCCATGCTGACCGAGAGCCGGTCCAACTGGCGGCGCCGGTGTCGCTTTACCCGCTTCAAGCTGGAGCTTGATCTGGGCAATGATTTTCTTTGCCATATAAAGAACCTCCCTGTGGTCTTGCGGGCCTTGGCCCTCCCACTATTTCAAACGATCTTCTCCACTTCGGAAAGGCCGAGTATTACCGGGGTCTCTCTTCCAAAGATGCTGACCACCACTTTCAGTTCCTGCCTTTCCGGATCGAGTTCCGTTATCTTTCCCACGAAATCCTCGAAAGGACCTGAGTTTATTCTGACTATCTCTCCTATATCGAATTCGACTTCGATCTTGATAGGCCCTTTATGCTCTTCATAATCTTCGATTCCGACCAGTCTAAGGAGAGCTTTGATC
>LVBU01000310.1 GCA_001603185.1 Thermotogales bacterium Thermo_02
CCCCTGCAGCGCCTCTTCCCATGGACCTAACCTGTCCAAGAGGGAACCTTATCACCATGCCATACTTTGTAGATATTATTATCGTATCGTCTTCTTCCTGGGTAAGGGAGGCATCGATCACTCTATCGTCTTCCGCAAGGCCTATAGCCCTGATTCCTGAGGTTCTAACATTAAGGAAAGCTTCAAAAGCCGTCTTCTTAATCTTTCCCGACCTAGTTGTTATAACTAGATACTTGCCCTGTACCTCTTCATTTCTGGTCGAGAGAACGGCCTGTACGGTTTCGTCAGGTTCCACCTTAACGTAGTTTGCAAGCAGTTTACCCTTTGCGTCCCTGGACGAATGATCTATCAGATGGTTACTCAGAACATAAGCCTTTCCCTTCGAAGTGATTATGACGGTCTTGCTCAAACGGGTCGTTGTAAGTATATTTACGACGTAGTCTTCCTCTCCCGTTCGTACACCGATTACACCCTTTCCTCCTCTTCCTTGTTTGCGGTAACTCTCCAGAGGAGTGGATTTTATGTAGCCTCTTTTCGTGACGAGTATTACTATCTCTTCGTCCTTTATCATATCCTCTATCTGGAAATCCGTACCGTTTCCCGAGTCGATTTTTGTCCTGCGAGCATCGCCATACTTTGCTTTTAGTTCTTCGAGTTCCGTCTTTATAATCGCAAAGACCTCTGAATCGCTATCAAGGATCTTTCTGTATTCATTTATTCTTGAGACGAGTTCGCGATACTCTTTTAGGAGTTTCTCGATTTCCATTCCGGTCAGCTTACCCATGCGCATGTCCAGTATAGCCGCACTCTGCTCGCGCGTTACTTCGAGGGTTTCCATTAGGTTTTTTGAAGCATCTTCAGTATTGGAAGAGTTTCGAATTATATCAACAACTGTGTCTATTGATCTCGTTGCCTTAGTCAGTCCCTCGACAATATGTGCTCTCCTGGAAGCCTGTTCAAGATCGTATTCCGTCCTCATACGGATTACGTTGAATCTGTGAGACAGAAAGGCCTGCAGTATTTGCCTAAGGTTCATGACTTTCGGTCGCTTCTTATCATCTATTACAAGCATGTTCACGCTGAATGTGGTTTGCAGCTGAGTATGCTTGTAAAGGAGGTTCAATACTACATTGGGATCGGCACCTCTCTTCAGTTCGATGACAACACGCAATCCCTTCTGATCCGATTCGTCTCTGATGTTTCTTATCTGAACATCGCGCACATTCTGAGCGGCGACTACCATCTGTTGTATCAGATCGGCTTTGGAAACGCTGTAAGGGATCTCGTGAATTACGATCTGGGTTCCGCCTTTGGCTTCTTCTATCTCAGCAAGGCCACGGAGTATTATCCTTCCTTTGCCTTCTTCGTAGATCGAAGATATACCGCTGCCTTCCATAATAATTCCACCGGTCGGGAAGTCCGGTCCCTTCACGAACTTAAGCAAAGAAGAAATGTCTGTTTCCGGTTCATCTATTAACAGCTTGAGCGCGTCAACTACTTCGGAAAGGTTGTGCGGTGGAATACTGGTCATCATTCCTACTGCTATTCCAGATGTACCGTTTAACAGAAGGTTAGGTGCCTTGGCGGGAAGTACATCGGGTTCGGACAGAGAGCCGTCGAAGTTGGGTAGCATAGTCACAGTCTCTCTATCGATATCCTGAAGCAGCTCTTCTGACAGAGTCTCCATTCTTGCTTCTGTGTATCTCATAGCAGCAGGCGGGTCTCTGTCGACGGAACCGAAGTTTCCCTGACCTTCTACGAGAGGATAACGCATGGAGAAAGGCTGTGCAAGCCTTACTAGAGCATCGTAGATAGCTGCATCTCCATGTGGGTGAAACTTTCCCATCACCTCTCCGACTATACGGGCACTCTTCTTGAAACTCTGATTATGGCGCAGCCCCAACTCAGACATACCGTATAGTATCCTTCTTTGAACTGGTTTCAAGCCGTCTCTCACATCCGGTATAGCCCTTCCGACTATAACGCTCATAGAATAGAGCATGTATGAATCTATTAATTCATCATCGATGTTTTTGTGGATAATCTCTTCAGGCAACGCTTCTTCCTCCGTTCATCAAAATATCTTGCGCGGATACCTTAGATTCAGCTATGGGAATGAGTGCATCCTCTTTTCTCGCAGCTGTAACCATCGGATCTGTGCAATGGTTTGCGGTAATGATAGCTTATGCTCTGCACAGTATCTTTGTCGGCGGTGATATTGAAGCTACCAAAACTCCGTACCGGTACACGTCCGGCGAGTATGTGTGCCAGCCTTCTTACCACTTGTTACAACTGCCCGCCAGCTGTTTAGCAGTTTATATGTCCGCTAAGGGTGACAGGGCATAGCGGTTTTCGATTTTTGCTTACTACAAAAGCTCTTTGCATTGAAGTTACTTTTCAATTCTTGGCTCATGCCGATTAAGTCGACCGTTTCGATGTTATCGGACATTCTAGTGTAACAGCACTAATCGTTGTCCCCAATCGCTATGTTTAACTGTTGACCACAGGGTACGCGGACCGCGGTAGGGTCACCCCGAAGTGCCTAAAATTCACCCATAACATAGTTCTTTGGGCTGAGGCTGGTGAACATAAGGTCTATAAAGCTCCGACTATAGTCGTGGGGATGCTTGTTATGAGATCTTTGCTCCGGGTAAAATGTCACGATGTACTGTAAGGAGCGTGAGTGCTTCCCCGAATTTCGCAGCAAGTACCATCCCGTGAGAATCAATGCCCATTAGTTTTGCGGGCTTGAGATTAGAAACAACGACTACCTTCAACCCCTCAAGCTCTTCCGGGCTGTAATACTGAGAAATTCCGGCCACCACTTGTCGCCTGCCAAGATCACCCAGATCCAACTGTAATCTAACGAGTTTTTTGGATTTTTCTACCTTTTTTGCTTCGACTATTAGAGCCACTCTCAGTTCAACTTTCGCGAAGCTTTCTATATCGATCAGAGACACCCCGATTTCTTCCTCAGGGATCTTCTCATTTTCCACAACATCCGTTACCTTCCTGTGTTTTTCAATGTCAATCCTCGGGAAGATCGGCTCTCCGTGACTTACTCTAGGAGACGAAGATATCGGGAACCAGCCTAGGTCGGAGAAATCCAGCTCCTCTTCGAGACCGAGCCGTCGTCTGATTTCCCTGGCTGTATGGAACATGATCGGTTCAATCATAAGCGAGACATTCTTGAGGATACTGGCAAGGTTGTGAAGCACTGTATCAAGCCGGTCCTTCTGTGTCATATCCTTCCCCAGTTTCCAGGGTTCTGTTAAGTCGATGTATTTGTTTCCAAATCTAATAAGTTCCCAGATTGATTCGAGTGCCTGGGTGAACTTCAACTGGTCCATAGACTCTCGGTAGACAGCGAAGGTCTTCTCTGCCTGTTCTATAATGATACTGTCGTGTTCTCCAGTTATTCCCGGAGCCGGTACAACGCCCTCATTGAACTTGTCGATCATAACGACTGTTCTGTGGAGAAGGTTACCCAGATCATTTGCGAGATCGGCATTTATCCTTCCTATCAGATTGACTTCCGAAAAATCCCCGTCTCGTCCGAACTGAATATCCCTGAGCAGATAGTACCTCAGAGCGTCATTGCCATATGCATCAATGAAGACCTTTGGGCTTACAGCATTGCCAAGAGATTTCGAGATCTTCTGACCATTTATCGTCAACCAGCCGTGGGCAAATATCTGTTTTGGGAGCGGAAACCCTGCAGACATGAGCATGGCAGGCCAGATTATCGAATGGAATCTATTTATCTCTTTACCAATGAGGTGAACATCAGCAGGCCAGTAACGCTCGAAAAGCTCCATATCATGAGGAAAACCTATTGCACTAAGATAGTTGATCAAGGCATCGACCCAAACATAGATAACATGTTCTGGATCGTCGGGCATAGGTACTCCCCAATTAAAGGAAGTTCTCGTTATACTGAGATCTTTTAGTCCGGCCTGAAGAATCTTGAGCATCTCGTTCCTTCTGAAGTCCGGCTGTACGAATTCGGGCTTTTGTGTGAAAAGCTCAATCAAGGCCTCATTGTACTTTGAAAGCCTGAAAAAGTAATTCTCCTCACTTACCCACTTCACTTCTCTACCACACTCAGGACAGCAATTTCCTTCCTTAAGATCCTCCTTGCTCCAGAAGGTCTCATCGGGGACACAGTACCATCCTTCGTATTTTCCCTTGTACACATCTCCACTGTCAAACATTCTCTTCACGAATGCCTGCACGGTTCTAATATGGTACTCATCAGTAGTCCTCACAAAACCATTATTGCTCATCTCAAGATCTTTCCAGAGATCCCGGAACTTCCCGGCCAGAATATCACAGTAAGCTTGGGTATCCATTCCTCTTGATACGGCTTCGCCTAAAACCTTCTGCCCGTGCTCATCTGTTCCTGTAAGAAAGAAAACATCAGAATTGGCCATTCTCTTGTATCTGGCAACCACGTCTGCAACGACGGTAGTGTAAGCTGAACCAATATGAGGTTCGCTGTTTATGTAATAGATCGGTGTGGTCACATAATACTTCTCCGTCACGGGACACCTCCTCAATGATTATAACACTTATCTACCTTATTGTATACCTTAATACTGTCTCAAAGCGACTCATAGAGACTGATCAAAGTTGCTATTTCCCCTTTGACTGTATCGGAAAGGGAGCGACCGGATTTAAGAACCTCAGCGTTGAGCTCAACAATCCTCGAATAGATACTCTTCAGCTCTGATCTGAAAGAAGCAAGCTCTTGATCGGAAAGATTGCGATTTGCCCAGTTAATCGCATATCTTAGCGTCTCATCTGGAGAGTAGGGACCCATGTTTTCCGAAGCCCAGACGTGTCTTCTCGCAACTTCAAGAATCAACTCTGTCTTCTCGGAAACATTGTTTCCAAAGCTATCGACAGAGTTCATATACTCGAGGTAAATATCCTTCCAGTCGGGATAGCGATTCCATGTTCCTGGAAGAAGTGTTATCGCCAGATCAAACCAGTAGTCTGCCCTGTTCCCTGTTTCAATGATTGTCTCTGCCAGTATCTTCTTGAAGGACTCGGAATCGCCAAATGCCTGTTCGAGAAGAGAATCTCGTGCTCGTATGAATGAGTAGTATTTCTTTAGCTCGCTGTTTACGCTCGTGTAAAGCCTTCCGAGTATCCTCGGAGTCTGCCTTTCACTGAAGAGAATCATCGATGACTCATAATAGTTCGCTGCATCGAGAATCATCTGGATTTGAGTAATAAAGTAAAGTTGAAGTCCGTTAACCAAATCTGCTTGCTCAAAGATACCGGGATTCTCAAGCATAATATCCCTGAAAGGTAGAGTTCGTATCTCTCTGTTCTTCAAGGGGATTACGTCCAGATTCCCCTCGAAAGTGACGATGATATCCTCGCCAAAATCGTCCAAACCCGTCAAAACTCTCCTCATAAGTTCTGGGTTGTCTTTCGACTGTTCAAGTCTGTGAGTTTTTGTTCCAAGACCGGCTAGATACCATAATCCCTTGCCGAATGTCGGAGAAATCCTGTGGGAAGTTCTAAAGCTTTCAATAGCTTTTTCGTAGTAATCGTTTGCCCTTGCGGTAAGAAGATCGTACTGGCGAAGGCGCGTGTTTATGTCGTTGAGCAATCTTGTCATCTCGTTCTGTCTTTCGTTTTCGGCACTCTCCAGTAGTTTTACCGGAGTGGCTCCAGGATACTTGGACTTGAGTTCATTTCCTCGCTTTTCCATGTATGAGTTCACGTCAGAAAGATAAGCGTACTCCCCGGTAGCCTCGCTTATCATTTTTCTGGTTTCGATGAGAGAGCTCGCATTCAGACTCTGGGCTTGATTCGAGTAGGCAAGGTAGTACTGCTGGTCTGTCTGACCAATTCGGAAGTACCCTTCACCAAGGAAGGATGTAGTCTTCAGGAACATCAGCACGCCAGATAATGCAAAGATAACTATCGCAACGACTGATTTTGGTATGACTCTCTTCTTTAGATCGCGGCAGAAGTAATTCCCCATAGCCAGAGCTGTTATGAAGATTGCAAGCATCAGGTTTGGCTGCATGTGGAGAGGAAATTCGAAGAAACTATGAGCTGCGAATGAGAAAATCCCGGCCCCAAGAGAGCCGTATAGTAGAAGGTCTCTCCTGTTATCTGTTCTCAGGAGATTCCTGAAGAAACCTACTACAAGAAATACGAGCAGAAGGAGTATGAAGATGAATCCTATCAGTCCGAGCTCTCCCAAACCCTGAATATAGTCGTTGTGGGTTCGTTTGAAGTTATTCCACACGGTCATGAAGTCAGGGTTTTCACTCAATACCTGAGGGCTGTAAAGCAGATGATACAACTGAAAGGTCCCGATTCCAGTGCCGAAAGGTATCCTAAGCCGGTTGCTATCGTCGAGTAATTGATAAAGAGAATTATGCCACGCGGAGAAACGCTCCTTCCATGATCCAGACGAAGTCAGAGCATATTCCAGTCTCCCGGCAATGTTTATTCTGCCGTCCCCTGTGAGCGCTGTGGGAGTAAGGTAAAGGACTGAGAGAACAGATACGATCAAAAGCGCAATCAACAGAAAGATTATCGAGAGTCTCCTGAAACTCTTAGCGGCAGGATTATCTGGCAATTCAGGCGCTCTGTTCTTTCTGAATACTGCATAGGCGACTAGAAACAGGATGTTTCCAAACAAGATGGCGGTGATCACTGTTCTTGTCTGAGCGACAAAGACCGAGGCCACCATCGGAACTAGCATAGCAACCATAAGTGTCTTAAGGAACACCTGTCCCCCAAGACTCCTGAAGACTTTCCCCAGAGGCTTTCTGGATATTATGAAGTAGATTATCATTGGGATTGTCATACCCATATAGTCGGAAACAAAGTTCGGATTTCCTATGGTTGACCTTGCAGAGGCTCTGGCGAAGGGTTCTCCCACCTTTCCCAGAATCATATCGTATCCTGCGTAGAAGTTTATAAGTGCGTTTATCGCTACTATAGCTGCACCCACGATGAAGAAGAAAAGCGTTATCTCTATCTTGGTTATGGTATCGAATTTGTTCGATATATATATAGCCGTCAACGATAGAAAAACAGTATAAAGAGCTATTTCAAGAGAG
>LVBU01000311.1 GCA_001603185.1 Thermotogales bacterium Thermo_02
ACAGGCTGGCAAGTTAGCTAATAGTCACATCTAGAAAGAAGAATGAACACAATAGTTTTCTCAGGGGACAGAAGCAGTATTCTGTTTGCTTAACTTCGCCCGGGCACTTTTTTGCCGGGTTGAGATCACAATGTGATAGACTAGTATTAACAGTACCTACATATGGCAAATATGTTTCGAAGGTGAATAGTGAAAGAAAATGAATCCTCTTCATCAACAGGTTTTGAAGTGGCTCCGAAACCGGATACTCTTGTTCATTCTCTAAGGGCGTTTGGATACAAATTGACAACGGCCATAGCCGATATTGTGGACAATTCTATAGCTGCCGGTGCGAAAAATGTATGGATAGAGTTTATCTGGCGTGGACCTGAATCCAGCGTATCGATAATTGATGATGGCCACGGAATGAACCCGGAAAAACTCACGGAAGCAATGCGTCTCGGAACAATGAGCCCTCTGGAGACGCGCGAAAGCAGGGATCTGGGACGTTTTGGTCTCGGCATGAAAACCGCTTCGTTTTCTCAATGCAGAAGACTGGTAGTTGCTTCAAAAACGAAAGAAGGAGAGGTAAGCACCAGATGCTGGGACCTGGACGTAATAACTGAAAAAGCTTCCTGGTATCTCCTTAGCAGGGTACCAGATGGCTCGCTCTTTGCATCCAGTAAGCTTTGCGAACTGGAAAGCGGTACTATAGTGTACTGGGAGAAGTTGGACCGTGTAACTGCCGATAATAATGATGACACAAAGAATAACGAAAGAGATTTCTTTCTCCTCATCGAAGCGGTCGAAAAACATCTTTCAATGGTGTTTCATCGTTTCATTGAAAGGGGAAATCTGAACATATGGATAAATGCCGGGAAAATAGTCCCATGGAACCCGTTTATTGAAACGCTTGATGCAACCCAAAAACTACCAGAAGAAACCATTTCTTTTCGCGGAGAACGCCTGAGAGTAATGCCTTTTGTTCTGCCACACCATTCAAAGCTGTCAGGCGACGAATTCGAAAAGGCTTCCGGTATCAACGGATGGAATGGTCAACAAGGGTTCTACCTGTACAGAAATAGAAGACTTATCATCGCAGGCGATTGGTTCGGTCTATTTAAGAAAGAGGAGCACTATAAACTTGCGAGAATCGCAATCGAGATCCCAAATAATCTTGATTTTGAATGGCAGATAGATATCAGAAAGTCAAAAGCGATGATTCCTCTGGAAATAAGAAATGAAATCAGACAAATCGCCCGAAAAACTCGCGAGTCTGCAGTCAGAGTATATCGCTTCCGGGGGAAGAGCATTAGCAGGGTAAAAGACAGTTCCGAGTCTTTCGTCTGGAATGTGCATGCGAAGCACGGTCGAAAAGACTACAGAATAAACAGACATCACCCGATAGTCAAAGAACTTATCGATGAACCCGACAGTAAGAGAGTTCAAAGCGTTCTCAGACTGATTGAAGAAAGTGTTCCAGTACAACTAATGAAATCCGGGATTTCCGAGACAGAAGCTTCGGATGTTCCCACATACACAGTTGAGGAACTCAAAGAGCTGTTCCACTTGTTCGTAAAAAAACTTCAGCAAAACGGGAATATCTCAACAAGGGAAATAGAAAACATCTGGAATATAGAACCTTTCTGCTGGTACAAGAATGACGGCGAAATCAGAGGGAAAATCGTAAATGTCTGAAGAAGAGAAAAAGCTTTTTGAAAAAGTGAAGAAATTCGCTCTGGCGAAACTCCAGTTATTTACCGACGACAAATCAAGTCTTACTTCTGACACTATCGAACAGTGTATTGATGAGGCTGTTACATTAATATGTAATAAGCATAAGGACTTAAAGGCGGAGGCCATCGACAAAGAGAGGTTGTTCCGGGAGATCAATCATTACTACAGTGTTTCAATCGAGCCCGCGCAGATAATTACTGATACCTCAGACCATGTTCCATGGCTGGAAAAGAAAAAGACACTTTTCAACTGGAACTACTGGAATAGTTACAGGCAGTTTCTTGGTTTCGACCGTGGTTTCCCGGAAGGAATAGTAGAAGAGATCGATAGATCTTCAGACCTGGTTCTTGGGAATCTTGAAGATCCATCTAGAAAAGGAACATGGGACAGAAGGGGAATGGTTGTAGGGCAGGTTCAGTCCGGAAAAACGGGAAACTATACTGCTCTAATCTGTAAGGCGGTTGATGTAGGATACAAATTAATCATTGTACTAAGCGGAACCAGAAATGATCTCCGAAGTCAGACTCAGGGCCGTCTTGACAGAGAGTTTCTTGGCTTCGACACATCCTCTTCGCAGGAAAACAGAAATGTAGGAGTCTATCGATATCGAGCTGGATTATCGACTCCGGTCCATTCTTTGACCAGTAGCATTGAAACAGGCGATTTCAGACGAACTGTACAAAGAAATGTCAACTTTGTTATCGGAAGTGAACCTGTCTTTCTTGTAATGAAGAAGAATACGCATGTCTTGAGGTCAGTTCTCTCCTGGTTGAAAAGTCAGAGAAGGAACAACAGCGGGTTCATCGAAGACGTTCCGCTTCTGCTGATTGATGACGAGGCTGATCTTGCTTCAGTAAACGGCAGGCCAGCTTCTACAACAGATGATGAAGAACCATCGAGAATAAACCGGCATGTGAGAGAGCTCTTGAGCCTTTTTGGCATGAGTTCTTATGTTGGATATACTGCAACTCCTTTCGCTAACATTTTCATACTGGACAATACCGGAGAAAGTAGATACGGAGAGGATCTATTTCCCAGAAGCTTCATAGTAAGTCTTAAATCACCATCAAACTACATGGGTCCTTCAAGACTATTCGGCAGTGAATCCGACTCACTCGAGTCTCCAGTTAATGCCCTTCCTCTAATCAGATATGTGGATGATTATGAAGAGTTCATACCCAACAGGCACGATAAGAATTTCGTTCCTCAAACTCTTCCAGAATCACTCAAAGATGCAATCAAGCATTTCATTCTTGTTATTGCGGCGAGAAATCTTAGAGATCAAAACAGACAACACAATTCTATGATGATTCATGTCACCAGGTTCGTTAATGTTCAGAATATTGTCTTCAATCTTGTTGATTCAGAACTGGGCGATATTCAGAGGAAACTGCGCTACTCATCATCTAATGAAAGCATCCTTGAGAAATTCCGGCAAATATGGGAGTCAGATTTTGCCTGTACAACTGAAGCAATTAAGAGATCGACTGATGACACAGGGGTCGCTTCGCACTGCTGGGATGCCATAAAGGAAGAGCTGACAAGAGCTGCCCTAAGCATCAAGGTCAAAGAACTTAATGGTACCTCTTCTGACGCTCTTGATTACTGGAAACATACAGACGGACTCAATGTTGTTGCGATTGGTGGCGACAAATTATCCAGAGGGCTAACCCTTGAAGGGCTTTCGGTTAGTTACTATCTTAGGGCTACAAGAATGTACGACACTCTACTTCAAATGGGAAGATGGTTCGGTTACAAAGACGGATTCATAGACCTTTGCCGGCTTTTTACTACCCGGGAAATCGTTCAGTGGTATCAGTTTGTTTCAGAAGCCGATGAGGAATTGCGTACGGAATTTGACTATATGGTCCGCTCCGGTCTCACGCCCGCAGATTATGGTTTGAAAGTAAAAGTCAGTCCTTCAGGCCTCCAGATAACCTCAGCCAACAAGATAGCATCGGGAACAAAAATGAAGGTTGGGTTTGGAAATTCTCTTGTGGAAACGGTCACTTTCTCTAAAAGTGAACACGACATTATTATCCAGAACTTCAACGCAGTTGTTCAGTTGACTGAGAAGCTTGGAAAACCTGTGAATGCATGGTCTGAGACTCCTGGATATGTGTGGAGTACCGGCTACAAAAGCATAATTGACTTTCTCCATGATTTTGAAACACATCCATTGTCTACAAAGGCAAGAACAGATCTTCTCAGGGAGTATATTCTCAAAATGGTTGCTTCTAATGAACTTACAGCCTGGACTGTCGTCTTGATCTCAAAAAGCAATGAAGGGAAAACCTGCAGAATCGGAGACTTGAAAGTCAGTCTGATCTCAAGAACACCTGATGATACCGGTGATTCAGAAACATATATACTGAAGAAACGTCATCTGATAAGTCCGGCAGACGAATCGATTGATATGCGGCTCTTCTTTGGAGAGAGATACCAGAAGGCGGTTATGGAACACAGGAAATTCCAGGGGACAGATCGCAACGAAACAGTTTCCGTTCCAGGAAGAGTTATAAGGAAGTTTCGACCTGAAGAAAACGGGTTGCTTCTTCTTTACCCTCTAGACTCTGAAGTTGCCAACGCTGAATTGCCTTTTTCTGAAGAAGCGGAATGTAGGTATCCTTTTATGTCTTTTGCCATTAGCTTTCCGGATACATACAACGAGGATGCTCTTGTAGAATACGAAGTTAACCCCACATATTACAGACAGTTGTTTGGAGAAGAAGATGAATTCTGACGAACTGTGGAGAAGTTTGGAAAACGAGACTCCCGGAAACGAAGGAGAGACAAAGCTCCGGGATGCCTCCCCCGCATCGCTTTCGAGGGTTCTTCTTGCCGTTGAAAATCCCCTGAGAAGCAGGATTCTTTTTGTAGAGATTCCACCGGATATATCTGATCCGTTACAGGCAAAGACCAGAGGTCTTACGATTAGTTCAGTGAAATTTGGCAATCCGCAGAGGAGATGGCTGAAGTTCGTCTGTAACGATCCCGGGTTCAACCAGGTTTTCTCGATGTTCTCCGACGAGCTCATCAGGCTTGCGGAGAAGGCTGATCCACTTTCCCTTATGAAGCAGATCGAGATGGTTGTAAAGGAGATAATCATATTTTTCTCGGAAGCAAGAGATCCAATTCTCAGTCTCAAAGAGCAGCAGGGTTTGTTTGCGGAGCTTCATTTTCTCAAGGAGTATCTTTTTCCCCAATTTGAGAATGATCTTTGCGGGGCTATCAAATCATGGATGGGTCCTCTTGGGGCGATTCATGATTTTCATATAGGAAACGGTCTGTCAGTTGAGGTTAAGAGCTATTCGGCAAACAGGGAGAAACGTGTTATCAAGATTTCTCGAATCGAGCAACTTGAGTTACTTGAATCTTCCTGTCTATTGCTGTATGCGACAGAAGTCGTTACGTCTAACTCATCAGGTAAATCTCTGAACAGTTCCGTGGAAGAGATCGAGTTCATTCTTAAGAGCAAAAAAAGTGATGCTTACCACCGCTTCAAAGAAAGGCTCGGCAAGTACGGTTATTCAAGAGTTTTTCGAGAAGCGTACGATTCATATCTCTTCACAATTACGGCCGAGTCTTTATTTGAAGTCACCTCTTCATTTCCCCGTATTCAGAAGGCTCATCTGGCCGAAGCAATAGGAAACGTGCAATATTCGCTGGACATTGATCAGTGTTGTTCTTTCTCCAGGGAGTTCGAAACGTTGTCCAGAATCTTACGGAGGAGTTGAAAATGGCAGAAGAGAAACTTCAGATCTTTGCAGAGGATTATATCTCTTTTCTGAAAGACAGGGTTCTCAACAGCGAGGACGAATTCTTCTACGAAGAGCTTTTCACCGAAGAGTTAATCGAAATGCTTCTTGAGCAAGGGGATATTGAAGAAGGTCAGGTTTGCCACTATAGAAGTCGCGGTGTACATCTAAGCGGTTATGGCTATGATCGGGAAACCGGGACAGTGAACCTCTTCGTTTCTCAGTGTTTCCAGACATATCCAGCTCCCAATTTCACACAGAAGCAGTTCGATGATCTCGTAAACCGTGCGCTGAAGGGATTTGAGAAGCTAAGATCAAAGATCAAGCCAGAGGATGTCGAGGAATCTTCTCAGGTATTCGACATGATCATGGATCTAAGATCCATAGATAATATTGCCCTCATAAGAATATTTGTATTTACGGATACCCAATCAAGCGTGACCGGTGTTTCCAATCTGTCATGGGGTGAAGTGACTGTTAAGGTTGATATTTGGGATATAGTTAGAATATACCGCTCTTTGCCTCAAGATTCTGTGCTTCCCGTGAAAATTGATTTCTCAGAATTTGAACAGCCAGTGAAGTGCTTGAAAGCAGAAAGTGATAATGGCACATACGAATGCTTTGTCGGTTTAATACCTGCAAGTGTTCTGACAAAGATTTATGCTATCCACGGCCCGAGACTGCTTGAAAGGAACGTCAGATCTTTCTTGCAGGCAAGAGGAAAAGTCAATCAGGGAATAAGAGACACTATTATCAATGAACCCGAAATGTTCCTTGCCTACAACAACGGGATAACCTGTACTGCAAATAAAGTTGAACTTGAGAAAGCCGATGATGGATTGCCTGTACTTGCGAAAGCAGAGGATTTCCAGATAGTGAATGGCGGGCAAACTACAGCCTCGTTGTATGAAGCCTGTTCGAAGCGAAAGCAATCCATGAGTAATGTGAATATTTTGATGAAACTGACGATAATCAACAGGCATGAAGATTTCGAGCGGATAGCCTCGAACATCTCAAGGTTTTCCAATACGCAGAATAAGATTCAGATGGCAGATTTCTCATCTAATGATCCCTTTCATATTCATATCGAAAGGTTATCAAGATCAGTTTGGGCATCGCCTAAAGAGGGAAATACTTACCAGACTAGATGGTTTTATGAGAGATCTAGAGGTCAGTACATGGACGAAAAAAACAGACACAAGACACCTTCTGCCCAACGAGAATTTGAGCGTCTGAATCCAAAATCTCAAAGATTTACAAAGACTGATCTAGCGAAATTCGAGAATTCGTGGGATCAACTTCCCTTTCTTGTAAGCCGTGGTGCTCAGAAGAATTTCGTGGAATTCATGCTCAGATACAAAGAAATAATTGGTAATGGTATACCGGTTGAAGAATACTTTTTTCATCTCGTAGCCAGAGCAATACTCTTCAGGGAGAGCGAGAAGATCGTTAGCAATCAGGCCTATGGAGGCTACAGAGCCAATATTGTCACATACACGATTTCCCTTCTGTCATATCTGACGGCACAGCGACTTGATCTCGGGGCTATTTGGAAAAATCAACGATTGACCGAAGCTACAAGAAAAAACATTGAATTACTCTCTAAAACTGTTTTTCAGACAATTACTAATCCTTCAGGCGGTCAGAATATCACTGAATGGTGCAAAAAAGAAGTATGCTGGGACAGATTGAAGAATGAAAACACGGAAATCACAGATACACTGAAAGCAGAATTACTTGAATACGGTATTCATAAACCCCGGAACAGGGGCGTCGAAGTTGCATCACCTGAGAACAATGCACTTATTGAGGACATATCCCGGGTAGATTTTAATGTATGGTTGGAGATTTCGTCGTGGGCAAAGGAGACGAACAACCTGAAGCCATGGCAACGCTCATTAGCCTACAGTATTGGCAAATTGCTGAGGAAAGGTCTTAAGCCATCCTTCAAACAGGCTAAACATGGTAAAGTCATTCTGCATCGTGCAACAGAACTTGGCTTTTCTCCAACCAACAAACAACGAGATACAGAAAACTAACAAAGAATGGCAATCACCTGCCCCAAAGTGATTCCTTTATCACTGAAGCGATAGCGAAGAGAAGTGATCGTAGATGCTCTTGCCTCCTTCTTTCTTCCTGGACTCCCGGCAACTCATAACGAGGAAGGCAAAGAAACACCAAAACTTTCGTAGATTTGCTTTATAATAACAGGGTAAGTCTCCTATTCTCTTATTCGTCTTTGAAAGCAAGAAATCTGAGGTTCCCATATATCCTTAAAGGTATCTAAATATCAATTCTTTCGGCAACGGAACCGATAAGAATATGTTCCCATATATCCTTGAAGGTATCTGAGTGACCTGATAATGACCTGATATGTGACCTTTGAATGACCCGATAACTTGTTCCCGCATACCCGGAAGGCATCTGAATTGAAAGTTTCTGATTCACCCTGTCCGCTTCGTGGGAAGGTGGTTTTGATGGCGACGATACATGACTATATATCAGATAGACACGCGATTTTGCTCTTGACGACGAGATTCCGTACAGAGCAGGACAGCGAGATCAAACCTCTCGGTTTGAGGAGTTTCAACAACCTCGCGAGGCGTATCGCTTCTTCTTCGGTTTCGAGACCGGGAACTCTCTTGGAGCTCAGTGAAAAAGAGATACGCGAGCAGCTCGAGATAGACGAACAATCCGCGAAGCTTATCGGGAGCCTTCTAAACAGAAGGCATTCGCTGGCCGTCGAGCTGGCTCATCTTGAAGAACTGGGCATTAAAACTATTTCACGGGCGGAGCCGGATTACCCTCGAAAGCTTTTTGAGAAGCTCAAGCAGCTCGCTCCACCGGTTCTCTTCTATTCGGGAGATCTCTCCATTCTCGCTGAAAGAGCCATTTCGATTGTGGGTTCTAGAAATCTTTCTCAGTCTTTACTCGATACGTCGCGTCTTCTTGGAGAGAAGTGCTCTGATTGCGGCGCGGCAGTAATCTCCGGCGGGGCCCGTGGAGCAGACCTGAACGCGATGATGGGATCTCTCGAGAAGAACGGTCTGGCCGTCGGAGTCGTGGCCGATTCTCTCAAGAGCACTATGAGAAAGAACGAGATCGGCGGGTACGTGAGGGACGGTCGCCTGGTTTTGCTTTCAGCGTTCCCGCCGTGGGAAGGGTTCACAGTCTGGAAAGCTATGGACAGGAACAAATACATCTACTCTCTCTCGGACTTCGGGGTGGTTGTAAGGAGCGATCTGGAAAAGGGCGGAACCTGGGCCGGAGCGGTAGAATGCATAGAGAAGAAATACTGCCCGCTGTTTGTCCTGGACCTTGGTAGAGAAGAGAAGGGAAACGACGGCCTGATAAAGATGGTGGGCATTCCGCTGAATCCTGAACTGATTGCAGACGAGCGCGACATATACAAATTGCTGGCGAGAATGATCGAGAGAGACAGCTGCTCTGAGGCATCTGGTGAAACCAATGAAAAACAGCTGCCATTGTGGTTCTAGGCTGCGGCAGTTAATTGGAGCACAGTCTTTCCGGAAGAGCTATATACACAGAGAAGTCTGAAAAGAGCTAAACAAAGAGAATTGAATAAGACAGCAGACGTATCACCGCGAAAGTGCAGTATGCTTAATTACCCGATCCTTTGAAAAAGCTCGAATAGAAACACACTGTCCTTTCTTCGCGAGTAATCGAGCAATTCTTTGCTGAAGCCTTTTCTGGAGAAGAGCACAAAAGTCACCGGGGCGGCTTCTGAAATCTCCAGCGCACTTCGCTGGAGATCTTTCAGCAGAGCCATCCCCATCGGCTTTTCGCGGTATTTGCATTCACCGAAAACTACGGGGTTACTGTCCTTGTCAACCCCTACGATATCGATCTCGTTCTTCGAGTCCCACCATCGACCTATTTTTACGATTCCGTCTCCAAAGAGGCCTCCGGCGGCCATCTCTTTTGTGAGTTCCCGGCAGACTCTTTCATATACGAAGCTCAAGTGGTTATCGGCAAAGCTTTTGCGGATCTTCTCGATAACGGGAGCCGTGTTCTCCATTTCCAGGTAGCTCATGAAGGGATAGACAAACCTGAACCAGA
>LVBU01000312.1 GCA_001603185.1 Thermotogales bacterium Thermo_02
TCAAGTATTACTCGATGGTCTCATCTTATCAATGTATTTTTGTATATACATATTTTTGGAGGTCAGATTTGCGACTATTTGTTTTTGATGTGGGTGGTGTGATCGCTGCAAACACCAGCGTTGTTCCACTTATCTGCGAGTATCTCGATATTCCGACAGAGAGTTTTGTCGATCTTGTCGGCCCTCACAGTCTGCACGATCTTCAGCGAGGTAGAATCACCGTCGAGTCTTTTGTGAAGCTTTTGTCTTCGAAGCTCGCAAGAGAGGTGCCTCTGGATATCTGGGAAAGGTTCTTTCACCCTTCCACTATTGAAGAGACCCTGAGTATAGTCCGGAGGTTGAAGAAGAAGTACCGCGTTGTTTCGGGAACAAACACTATTGTACCCCATTATGCCGTACATCTTGAACGTGGCGATTACAACATATTTGACAAGACCTATGCGTCTCACATAATGGGTCTTGCGAAACCGGATCATGAATTCTACCGTCATATCCTTGCCGAGGAGAAATGCCCGGCTTATGAATCGATTTTCGTTGACGATACATTGAAGAACGTGAAGGCAGCAAAAGAGACTGGAATGATTGCGATCCATTTTACTGAACCTTCCATTCTGGAAGAAAGACTCAAAGATTTCCTTTGAGCCAAATAACGAAAGGGGTGAACGAATGAAGAGATTTGGCGTAATCCTACTGGTTCTAGTTATGCTGATGATCCCGATCAGCGCCATGGCGAAGATAACCATAACCTGGTGGATCAATCCCTGGAGAATAGCCCCTCCAGGTTTCCCGTCAGACAAAGCGCCGACTGAAGAGGACTTCCCAAAGTGGGCTGCCGAAGAATTCATGAGGCAGAATCCCGGTGTCGAGGTCAAGTACGTGGTTGTTGGAAACAGCGAGTATTCGCAGAAAATGGCCGCAGCTATCGCGACAGGAACTCAACCGGACATCTTCAAAGGTCCCGTCTGGGACAACAGATGGGTCGGAGCCGGCCTTCTCGAGCCCATTGACGACTATCTGACACAGGAGGAAATTGACGATTTCTATGAAATCGCTCTGGAATCCGGATACGTTAATGGGAAGCATTACATATGGCCATGGAACCTAGGTACAAACGGAATGGGCACCACAATGCTTCTCTACACGCCCGACTTTGAAAGGGCCGGAGTTGACTGGCAGAAGATAGTAAACGAAGGCTGGACAATGGAGGAATTCGTCGAGATCGCCAAGAAACTGACCTGGGACAGCAATGGCGACGGAACAATCGATCATTATGCGATCAGCTTTGGCGCGAAGGATACTCACAATATACTTAACTTCCTTTATGCCTTCGGTGGCGAGCTGACAAACGAAGATGAGACGATTGTTACGTTCAATACCCCCCAAGCAGTAGCCGGTCTCCAGTTTGTCATCGATCTAGTCGAAAAGCACAAGGTAGCTCCCAAGGGTGTAGAGGCCATGGGTATCTATGATGTTATCGGAAACTTTCACGCTCACAGGACGAGCATCGGCTTTGGTGGACCTTATGAAATCGGAAGGATCACTCGCTATGTCAAATCTGGTCAGCTGGCGGAAGAATTCTATCCTGTAATAGCTCCGTTCCCTCACATCGAGGGCCAGAATGGTGCTTCTTACACTTCCGCAAGCGGATTTGTTGTCTTCAGGCAGAAGGACGCTGAAAAGAGAGACATGGTAATGAAGTTCGCGAAATTCCTGACCAACAAAGAGAACACGGCACTTTTGGAGAGTCTCATATACCTAACGGCCAGAAAGTCAGTCAACGAGCTTCTCTTCCAGAACGACGAGTACCTTAACGAGCAGGCCCAGACATTTGCGAGGGTAATGGACGAGACCGGAAGAGATTTCTTCGGTTCTCAGAGCTTCCCCTGGGCGCAGATCGACAAATTCTTTGTAAGTGCGCTTGAAGGTGCTTTCAGTCTTACACAAACTCCACAGCTGGCTCTGGACGGCTTCGTTCTAGAGGCCAACAGAGTCCTACAAAGGATCAGATGATACTCTAGAAGCTTGAGCGGACAGCCTCTGTTTCAGGGCAGGGCTGTCCGTCTTTCAATTGAGGTGATGAGTAGTGAATGAGGCTCCAGTCAAACAGCGCAGTCTTGTCAGGGAAATCTGGAAAAACCGGGCAGGTTATCTTTTCGTGATCCCCCATTTCGCGCTCTTTGTTGTTTTCTTTCTTGTACCTGTTGCGTGGGGAATGTACCTGAGCCTCTTCGACTATAATGTCTTTTCCCGGACCTTCATTGGTCTTGAAAACTACAAAACAATCTTTGGAGACTGGCTATTCTTGAGAGCTCTGAGAAACACGTTCTTCTACACTTTCGGGGTAGTCCCTCTCTGGCTGGGAAAGGCCCTCCTCGTAACTGTCCTTATATACCCTTTCAGAAAGTCGATTAGAACATTTTTCAAGGCAGCCTTCTATCTGCCGCATGTAACTTCCACGGTCATCATCTCTATGATCTGGTTGTGGGTCTTCAATCCGAACTTCGGCCTTCTAAACTTTGCCATGAGGACTCTGGGGCTTGAGCCCGTCATCTGGCTCGGAAGGACGGCCACGGCGATGCCTTCTCTCATAATCATGCAGGTCATCATGGGCGGAGGTTCGACAATAGTCTTGCTCTCTGCGGCGATGTCGTCGATACCTGAGTACTACTTCGAGGCTGCTACGATCGAAGGAGCAAACTCCTGGACTATCTTCAGGAAGATTACGATACCGCTACTGAAACCCACCATCCTCTACGCCATGGTTATGGGAACCATAGCGAACTTCCAGACCTTCTCGAATATCTACATAATGACCAAGGGCGGTCCGCAGTTCTCTACAACAACGATAGCGTTTCTCGTATACGAGACCGCCTTCGTCGATTACGACCTTGGGCTGGCATCGGCAATGTCCATGGTAATGTTTGCAATACTGGTCGTTCTGGGACTCGTCCAGTTTAAGTGGCTAGGTTCCAACGTCGAATACTGAGGTGATTGTCCATGAGAGCGAAAACTAAGACTAACATAAAAAAAGCGATATCTCTTCTGATTCTGGGAATCCTCGCGTCGCTTGCCTTTATTCCCCTTTACTGGATGGTCGCCACAGCCTTTACGAAACCTTCCCTTACCCTCAAATTCCCGCCCGAGATAATACCGAGAAATCCAACTCTCGATAACTTCAAGGAGCTCTTCCAGAGGAAGATAATCTTTCGCTGGACCCTGAACAGCGTTATCGTTTCCGGGAGCGTAACGATCGCTCAGATATTCTTCTGCGCGATGGCCGGATACTCGCTCGCAAAGAAACGTTTCCCCGGAGGGAAGGCTCTCTTTTCGGTCTACATAGCGTCCATGATGATTCCAACGCAGGTGACTTTGGTTCCGCTGTACATAATGATAGCCCGTATGGGACTGGTCAACACGTATGCCGCACTGATCCTTCCAGCAATAGCCGCGCCTTTCGGGGTCTTCCTGATGCGGCAGTTCATGCTTTCGGTCCCGAGTGAGATCATCGAGGCCGCAAGGATAGACGGAGCTAGCGAATTCAGGACGTTCACGAAGATAATAATCCCCATCTCGAAGCCGGCGATGGCTGTTCTTGGAATATTCACTTTTGTGGGCCAGTGGAACAGCTTTCTCTGGCCTCTGGTCGTGACTAATACATCGGAGATGAGAGTCCTCCAGGCAGGGCTTTCGCTTCTTCAAGAACAGGTTCCGATGCAGTATTCGTATCTCATGGCGAGCGCAACGTATTCGGCGATACCTATGATAATCGTCTTTCTTGCGTTCCAGAAATACTTCCTCAGGGGAATCACTGTGGGAGCAGTTAAATAGCAGGAGTGATAATGATGCAGAAGATGACAGTAACGCTTCCCGAAGGTACTACAACAGAAATGCATACGGCCAAATTCTGGGCGAGAAGAATGACCGGTCCGGGAAAGAGATGGTTCTCCGGTACTCAGGTCGATCATTTCAATAAAGAGATATTGGAAATCTCTAAGATGATGGCTCTTGAACGCTTCGCAACAAGTCTAGAAGATTTTTCCCTCAGGATGGAAGTGGATGCGATAAGATCAATGATAGGGGAGGCCATTCCTGAAGTCTTCCTTAGAAAGTCACTGACAGGACCAGATGGAGAAGAAGTGCCTGTTGAAATTCGCGACGACATAATAGAAAATGCGACCACAATCATTAGCCATGATATGGTTATTCCCCTGGGTTTGACGATAAGGCGCACTCACCTTAGAGCAATGCCGACCGATCTGATCTCCGCGGGCGACTATATAGATAACGACAACCTTCAACTCACTTCCGTAAGTCTTGCCACTCCCTTTGCTCTTCTAGCCAGAAGCAGGGACAACTTCTGGTTCTTCGTACAGACGAGCAATTACAGAGGCTGGTTAAAGGCCGATCACGTTGCCATAGCGAAGGATCGCAGAGAAGTGCTGAGTTTTGCTAAGGCAGAGCCGTTTTTGCTAGCGGCGGGTAACAGGGTAGAGATAGAGCCGGATCCCTTTGTCAGGGATTCCGACAGTCTCTTCCTTCAGATGGGTGACACACTCCCGGCTGCGAAGTCCTTTGAGGCGGAGAATCTACACGCGCAGGGACCATACGGCTGCTACTGCATCAAAATTCCCTGCAGAGACAGGAAAGGCTTTCTGGAATTTCGCACCGGTCTGATCAGATCGAGTGAAGACGTGCATTCGAGCACTATGAAACTCACTTCCAAGAACATATTCAGGCAGGCTTTCAAGATGCTCGGCGAGAGATACGGCTGGGGTGGCGCTTTCAACAGAAGAGACTGCTCGAGATTCGTTCAGGATATATTCAGGTGTTTTGGGGTTGAGCTGCCGAGAGATTCGTGGGTTCAGGAGAAGCTGAATCCCGCTCCCGCTATTGTCTTTTCGGGAGATCTCGAAGAACGAAAGAAGCAGTTGGCATCTCTAAGACCCGGAAATCCGCTTTATATGCCCGGCCACACAATGATCTATCTGGGACAGGCAAGAGGAGACTTCTATGCAATACACGATGGCAGCGGCTATAAGAGCGGCAAAGGCAGACCGGTCTCAGTTCACGGAGTCTTCGTCATGCCCCTGTCTTTGAATCCGATGAAAGGCGAAAAGAGTTATCTTGAAATGTTAACGTCTGCTCCCGAAATGGATAGGTGGCTGGAAGGTCAGACTTGAGTCTCAAGATTTCTCTGCCAAATGTTATCAGTTATCAGAAGGATAGACAATCGAGGTGAGAGAGAGAAACCTCGAAAACTGGTCATTTGCTACTCCGACAATAGACTTCGGAAGATTATCGACGATCGAATCCAACTTCACCGACAGATCCCTTGCGGTGTATCCAGGTCTGTCCGTGACTTCTTCGAAGTTCTCTTGCGGAAGTCTCCAGAACTTCCAGGGATCGGGAATCTCAGTAATTGGGTCCGATGTCTCGATTTCCATAACATAACCGATTGCCGGCACGAAGTAATCGTCTATTACCCCTTCTAGAGTATCCCGGATAAATACATACCTGGCCTTCATGACGGCCCTTTCGTTTCTCAGAGTCTTTCCAATATCATAGAGCGTTCCATTGCTGAGTTCTTGTTCGAACTCCTGCCTCACTCTTCCATAACCAATCTTTACGGTCTCTATTACCTTGGCTCCTTCACGGTCAACTATAAGGCGTATTCTCCGATTATCGGGAGGGCTCAGATACCATTGAATCAGAAGAAGGCAGCAGTCCGATTCAAGCAGGACTGCCTTCTCTAGCGAAGAATCGAATAGAAACTTCCTTTCAATTTCCAGCATACACACCACCTGTCCAGAGCAATTCTATCAATAATGTGGCCCATTTTCTCTGTGTTGCGACTTTGATTATACTGTGTTAGTATGAACCGAATAGCTAATAATGGAGGTTTACAATGAAAGAAAAAGAAGATCTTGAACTGCATAACTGTGAAGACTGTTGCGACGACAATTGTGACCATGATCACGATGGCTTTGGGACTTTTTCGGTAACCGACGAAGATGGAGTGGAACACCATTTCGAAATCGTTTATGAATTCGAGAGCGAAGGCAATATCTACTGGGTGACTGAAGAGTTTTCCGAAGACGAAGAAGAGAGTGAACTCGAAGAAGACGATTCTGCTTACGTTCTCTTCAGAGTAGAGTACGACGGAGAAAGTGGTGACCCCTTCCTTTACTCGGTAGAAGACGATGAGTTTGATAAGGCCAGCGCAGTCTGGAACAGGATAGTCGAAGAGATGATCGCTTCAGGAGACATAGAAGAAGACGAATAATGACCAGGGGACCGCAGGTCCCCTTTTTTGTTATAATTCCATCAGGGGGTGATTGCTTGATACTTGCTCTGGGTGTGTTTATGCCTGAAGTGAGACCCTTGATCGACAGGATGCTTGTTGTGGAGAAGGGTGAAGAGCTAGGTAGAAGCTTCCATCGTGGAATTGTGGGCAACAATGAAGTAGTGGTCTCCGGCGGGTTCGTTGGAAAGGTGGAAACCGCCTTCGTGACTCAGAGACTTACAGATAGATTCAAACCCAATCTGGCGCTCCTTCTTTCCGGGGCAGCCGCTCTGGACGATTCCCTAAAACCTGGCGAAATAGTAATCGGCACTGAATTCGAGGAGTACGATACAGTCTTTCCGCTGGGAGACAGGAGCGGGGTCCTGAAGGCCCCAGATTCTCTCCTGATGAGATTCCTGCGCGTCTACTATAAGGGAGCGCGTTTCGGAAAGCTTGTCTCGGGCGACGAGGTTGTTTCCGATAACAGGGAGCGAGTGCGGATAGCCAGTAGCAGTGACGCTCTTGCTCTGGACATGGATTCCGCAGCATTCGCAAAGACTTCTCAGGCGAACGGTCTAGAGTATATTGTGATCAAAGTGGTACTTGACAATGCCGACGAAAACGCCAAAGCCGATTTCGACAGGAACTTCGCGAGATTTTGTGGAAGACCTGCCGAGCTTATTGGCGAGGTTCTGAAGACCCACTATATCGATAAATAGGGAGTGTTTTGATGAGCTGTATTTTCTGCAAAATCGCAAGCGGCGAGATAAAGAGCTCGCTGGTGGCGGAGAATGGCGACTTCGTCGCGTTTGACGATATTAATCCGGTTGCTCCGTGCCACGTTCTCGTGATCCCCAAGAGACATATGAACAGCATGTCAGAGCTTTCGGATCTCTCAGGCGACGCTTTATCGAGCCTTTTCGCGCTTATCGATACCATAGCAGTAGAGAAGGGAGTCAAGGCCTCCGGTTTCAGAGTTGTCAGCAATCAGGGAAGGGATGGAGGCCAGGAAGTGGAGCATCTACATTTCCACGTAGTTGGCGGAAGAAAGATGGGAAAAATAGGGTGAAAGAGGATTTCCAGCATTACTACACAGATCAGAAGACTTCTCCGGAAAACGTCAAGACGGTAATACTGTCTCTCAAGAACGGCAGAAGCTACTCCTTCAAGAGTCCCGAAGGAGTCTTTGCCTTCGGAAAGACCGACAGGGCAACTAGACTGCTCATAGAGAAGTGCCATATAGGGCCGGGCGGTAGAGTTTTGGATTTGGGGAGCGGATTCGGAATGGTGGGAATAACACTGAAACTCGAGAATCCTGATATATCACTGTTCATGAGCGATATTAACACCAGGGCCGTGGTCTTTTCCAAGATAAATGCGAGGGACAATAATATAGTGGCAGATATCCGCAAGGGAAGTCTGTACGAACCGTGGAGCGAAATGAGTTTTGACGCCGTGCTCTCAAATCCCCCTATGGCGGCCGGAAAGGCTGTCTGGGAGAGAATAGTAAGTCAGGCGCCGGAACACCTGGCCGCAGGTGGAAGCCTTCAGCTGGTCGCTTACCACAACAAAGGCGGTTCGAGAATCGAAGCGCTCATGAGAGAGGTCTTCGGCAACACCGAAACGCTCGTCAAGTCGGGCGGAATCAGGGTCTATGTTTCCAGAAAGCTCTGAAATCCTTCTGTCAGTAAAAGAAATCTCCATAGACCTCTCCGGTCGCCAGGTGTTGAGGGATATCTCCTTCCGGCTGATAAAGGGTAAGTCTCTCGCCCTGTTGGGCAGCAACGGCTCGGGAAAGACAACGCTCCTGAAGCTACTTGCGGGTCTTCTCGAGCCGAAGTCCGGCGAGATTTGTGTTAACGGGAGCATTGGCATGGTTTTTCAAAATCCCGACATAGCGCTCTTCGGGACGACGGTAGAGGAGAATCTCGCCTTCTCGCTGCAGAATCTGGGCCTCTCAAGGAATGAGATCAGGGCAAGAGTCGGCGAGACCCTTGAGAGATTTGACCTTCTGGCTCTAAGATCCAGGGACATTCTCTCTCTCTCGGGTGGCGAGCGTCAGCGCATCTCACTGGCCTGTGCCCTAATATCCAAACCACCTCTCCTGCTACTGGACGAACCGTTCTCGATGATCGACCGGAAGGAAGGCCGCAGGATCGCCGGAATGGTTGGCGGAGAAGTCGAGAGGGGAACATCCGTGATTCTTGGCACAAACAGGTTTTCCGAAGTATCGGGCTACGACAGATTTGTAATACTGGGCAGAAACTCGATCGTCTTTGACGGAGACCGTGCCGGGCTGATCCAAAATCGCGACATATTCCATGAAGCAGGCATGCCGATACCATTCGAACTGGAGTTAAAATGCTGATCGTAGACAGGATAAGCTATGCCTATCCCTCAAGAAAGGGAAACTCTTCGAACGCTATCGACTCCGTCTCTTTCGAGTGCGAAAGCGGATCAATGGTCCTTCTCACCGGCTCCACGGGATCGGGGAAGACGACTCTTCTCCAGTTGCTGTGTGGTCTCCGGCGTCCTCAATCGGGCAGTGTATCTTTTGGTAGTCTCGATTCGCCCTACAGGGACTCCACAATGGTCTTTCAGTACCCAGAGGAGTGCTTCTTCAATGCTACTGTCAGAGAAGAAGTCCTCTTCAGTCTCAAGGAAGGCAAGATGCCCGGTGCGGACGACATTTACGGAAAGATCATGGATCGCTGCGGCCTTGATCTGGCAGAATACTCATCGCGCTCTCCACTCGGACTCTCCGGCGGGGAACAGAGAAGAGTAGCCTTTGCGGCGGTGATAGGTCTCTACCGTAACATGCTGCTGCTCGACGAGCCGGCTTCGGGTCTGGATAATGAGGGTATAGAAAGCATTCGCGGCATCGTACGGAGCGAACGCGCAGAGAAGCGTACAGTCTTCGTCTCGACTCACTGGCCGGCGAACTTTATCGATCTGGCGAGCCATGTAGCACGACTGAACGCGGGTAGACTCGAGTTTTTCGTGACCGTCGATGAGTACATCGATGGCGAATTGTTTCCCCGGGAAATGGAAACGAAAGAGGGATTCATGATTGCGTTTTACAGAAGTCTCGGAAGATTTCCCGTCGACGACAATGAACTTCTTAACTTTGCGAGAGGTGTGGAGAGTTGCTGAACATATCTGTCATAGTCAATACGGTAGCGGTGATCATCGGTTCACTCCTGGGAATCTTCGGTGGCAAACTCGTTGGGGAAAACTACCGGAAGGTCTTCTTCAACGTAATTGGTCTACTGACGATGGGCCTTGGAGTGAAGATGTTCTTCGACACGAGTAGCGTTCTCGTGGTACTTGGCAGCCTCATCATTGGCGGTGCGCTCGGAGAGGCTTTCGACATAGAGGAGAAGATAGGGCGACTCGCGGGAAAGAAGAGTGACGACGCAAGTTTCGTCAAGGGTTTCATTACCGCTTCCGTTCTCTTCGTCGCCGGCCCGATGACCGTCATTGGCTCTTTGAAGGCAGGACTCAGCGGAGAGAACGAACTCATATTCATAAAGTCCCTTATGGACGGGATCTCATCGGTAATGCTCGCGGCGGCTATGGGAAGAGGAGTGCTACTTTCCGCTGGCGCGGTGTATGTTGTTCAGGGCGGCCTAGTAA
>LVBU01000313.1 GCA_001603185.1 Thermotogales bacterium Thermo_02
ATATGTATGCTGGATAAGATTATACTCGGCATGCTCAAAGAGAGGCCGATGACTGGGTACGAGATAAAGAAGGAGATGGAGCAATCAACTGATTTCTTCTACAATACTAGCTATGGAAGCATCTATCCAATGCTGAAGAAGCTTGAAGAATCGTGCCTGGTAACTTGCATTGAAGACATTCAGATGGGAAGACTGAGAAAAACGTACACGATAACGGCGAGCGGCATGAAAGAGTTCGAAAACTGGTTGGCCGGATCGATGGAAATAGCGAGATTGAAGGATGAAGCTATTCTGAGGTTCTTCTTCTACTCTTCCCTCGACTATGAGAAACGTTCCGCCGAACTTCACTCTTACGTAGTTAAGCTTCGTGATCTACATAACGAGCTTCAAGAGTTGAAGAAAAAACTCTCTTGCGAAGAATCCGATAGATTCAAGCTGGCCACACTAGATTTCGGCATAGACTATTATGGCTTTCTGGAAAAGTGGTTCAAAGATTTCATAGAAAACGGGAGATGAGAAAGAGATGAAAAGAGTACTGTTAGTTAACGCAAGTCCGGTAAAGAACGGCAGTGTTTCCAAAATGGTCAACAGGTACAGAGATACGCTCTCCAAACAAGGAAAAGTGAGCGTGCAGGAGATTTTCATAAACGATATGAAGATTGAACCATGTAAAGGGTGCATGCTTTGCAGAAAGGGGAAGGCATGTAAGATAGAGGACGATACAGGTGCGCTCCTGGAAATGCTTAAGGTGAGCGATGAAGTGGTTATCGGCATGCCGGTCTACTGGGCTAATATCCCGGGACATCTAAAGAATTTCTTCGATAGATCTGTCTCTTCAATGATGGATGACAGCGACAAGCTGCCAAAGGGTCTGATGAAGGGTAAGACGGCGGTCCTGTTGCTCTCTCTAAACACGTCACCTATACCCGATTTCTTTGCGGGCGAATCAAGAAAGGCCAGAGGAGCCATCAAAGAGATTTTTAGGTATTCTGGTATAAGACTCCGGGGAACAGCGGTAAACAAAGGAGCAAAGGGAAAGAAGCAACTTGAAGAGAAGACTCTTGGAAAGATAGATTCCCTTGCAGGTTCTACACGATGAAAGACTGGACTGTGAAATAGAGGATTCTATAAATTCACAGCTCCAGAGACTTACGAAATACCGTCTGTGCTATCATTTAGCTGTCAATGGTTCGATTCTTTGACTGTTGAAGTGAGGTGTTTTCGATGCTCAATATCCTGGTGGTTGAGGACGACGATAATCTATCTAACGGAATCCGTTACGCTCTAGAGCAGGAAGGGTGGTCTGTCAAAACTGCCGGAACTGAAGCAGAAGCTTCGGATTTTCTGAGGAGCGGTACATATGATCTCATTCTGCTGGACGTAATGCTTCCAGATGGTAACGGATTCGATCTGTGCGAGAAGATCAGGAAGAGCTCGGACGTACCGATTGTCTTTTTAACTGCTAAAGATGAAGAAATCGATGTTGTGATGGGTCTGGATAAAGGTGGAGACGATTACGTTACGAAGCCATTCAGACTGCGAGAACTAATCTCCCGTATAAAGGCAAACGCCAGAAAGCGGAGCCTCGATCACTTCCGACAGCACTCGCAGTTCATAAGGTCGGGAAGAATCACGCTTGACCTTCAACAGTTTTCCGCACACAAAGATGGTCGGGAAATCTTACTAACTCCCACCGAGTTCAAAATTCTGAGGGAGTTCATGGAGAATTCCGGAATAGTTGTTACGAGGGAAATACTGCTCGAAAGGGTGTGGGAAACAGACGGACCTTATATAGACGACAACACACTTTCCGTACACATCCGCAGGTTGAGAGAAAAGCTTGAAGACAACCCCTCAGAGCCGGCGCTTATAGAAACATTGAGGGGATTAGGTTACCGCTGGAATTCGGAGAGCGAGTAGATGCTGAGTTATATCATGCGTAATAGAACCACTCTCAAAACGACCTTGCTGGGAGTTCTTTTCTCTGGAATTGCAGTGGTATTGTTGCTTGCAGCTATTCTTTTACTTCTGCGGGATAGAGAACAGCAAGTTTATGAGCAAGAGGTAAAGTTTTTTGGAAGGCTTCTATCGTTAGGGGTTATCACACGCGAAGCCATTCCGGAGATACTTACGAAGGATGTGGATGGAGAGTTTCAAATCGGTCTTGAAGCTCTTCGCCGCATCGGATACGACCAGACTCCGCCAGGTTTCTTCCCTGTGGAATTCACAGGCACGATCGTCGCAATTGTTGGAATGGCAGTGTTTCTAATCCTAATCTGGCTATCCACCATAGCTTTCCTCTCGAAGAAGCAGTCTCAGTTTTTGAAAAGTATGGCAACCGAACTGGACGCGATTGCATCAGGTCGACACAGTTCATTCTCCGGTCTTGAAGAGGAAGGAGACGAAGCCGTATTGAGGTCTCAGCTGGAAACGTTTTCCAGAAGACTCGAAACGATGAAGAGAGATGTCTTCAACGAACGCGACAAAATGAAGGCCTTTATCTCTTTCATCTCGCATGAGTTGAAGACACCCCTGGCTTCCATAAAAATGATGAATGAACTCATGCTCAATTCGACGGACATGAAGCCGGAGCAATTTACGGAGTTTCTTTCCAGGACACGGAAAGATGTCGAAAGAATGGAGTGGTTGATTAACGATGTACTGAGTATAGCCAGAATAGAGTCGGGTGCTATCAGATTCAGTTTCAGAAAGGTGAATCTTGCGGACATAACCCGGAAAGTTGTTGAGAGATACACCGAGATCGCCCGAGCAAGACTCATAGACATCGAAATAACTCCCCAGTCTGAATTGTCCGTCTTCTGCGACGAAAAGTGGCTCTCTCAGGCAATAGACAACATCGTTAGAAATGCGGTGTATTACTCTCCTGAAGAAGGCTCGATTTCGATAAGAATTCTTTCCGGCAGTTCATATGTCCGTCTGTTGATACATGATGACGGACCAGGCGTGCCCAAGTCTGAGGCTTCCAGGATCTTTGAGAGTTTCTACCGTGGAGTACAGGCAGGCGAGACCAGAAAGGGATCTGGACTTGGTCTGGCACTCGCCAGAGCGATAGTAGTCAGACACGGTGGAGATATTAAGCTGGAAAGAAATCCCGGCAAGGGTTCGACTTTCACAGTAGAACTTCCGGCAGGGATAGAGAAATGATTCGTTATCTTACGATTTCTTAAGAATCTTCTTCACCGTCTTACAAGAAACACTCCCTAAACTGGAGATAGAAAGTGAATGGGAGGGTTGATTATGGAAGTTCTTAGAGCAACTGGACTGAAAAAAGTCTACGGATCTGGTGATAACAGGGTTATCGCCCTGCAAAATGTCGAGTTTTCCATTGCAGAAGGCGAGTTCGTCGCCATTGTCGGGCCTAGCGGTTCGGGCAAAAGCACACTTCTGCATCTTCTTGCCGGACTCGACAGACCCACGGCGGGAAGTGTGAAAATCGACGGTAAGGATCTTTACTCGATGACAGACACGCAGCTCTCAATATTCAGAAGGAGAAGGATAGGTTTTGTTTTCCAGTTCTTCAACCTGATACCCGTCCTGACAGCAAGAGAGAATATAGAGCTTCCGCTGATTCTCGACGAGAGGCGAATGGACGAATCCTTTTACAGAGAACTACTATCGATAATGAGACTTGATAACAGGGAAACTCACCTGCCTTCAAGTCTATCAGGTGGTCAACAACAGCGTGTTGCGATAGCAAGAGCGCTTGTGACAAAACCTGCCATAGTCTTCGCAGATGAGCCTACAGGAAACCTTGACAGTTCTGCGAGCGAAGAGGTAATCGACCTACTTAAGCTGAGCGCAAGGAAGTTTCACCAGACATTAATTGTCGTCACACACGAGGAGTCAGTAGCCCGCAGAGCAGACAGAGTCATAACACTCGAAGACGGAAGAATAGTGTCGGATATAGCTAACACGGATGTGGGTAGTGTTCTCTCCGGAGCGCTAGGGGTGAAGTGAGATGAGACGCTATACCGGCCTAAGTTTGAAGTATCTCCGCAGAAGACCCCGCAGAACGTTATACACTTTCCTTGGAATAGCGCTTTCGGTAGCCTTTATTGCAGCGATAATGTTGGTATTTGAGAGCATTGAGCTGTCCCAACTAAGGTCGATCCAGGCTACGGCGGGCGCTTTCCACGTGAGGGTTGAATCGGTAGATAATACTGAGGTCCTAAGTCTTCAAAGCCACCTTCTTGTAGATAAAATTGCCGTTCAGAGCATATTGGATTCAGTAGCTTTTGATCAAGGCAAATCGAGCATTCTGGTTGAAGAGGCAGATCAGTCTTCTCTTCTCATGAGGGGTAAACGCATCCTTGAGGGGAGGCTCCCTTCAGAACCCGGAGAGATCGCACTGGACCTTTTCGCTCTGCATTTGATGAAAGTTGAGCAAGAGACGGGCCAGATCGTAACGCTTCGCATTCTAGGTGTAGAGCGTTCATTCAGTGTTGTCGGAATAATCTCAAGCGTGATTCAAGAGAAGAGTATGGGAAAGGCTTCTGCACTAATCTCGACTGAGGAAGCCTCAATAATAGCAAAGGGAAGTCAGTCGACAACAAATGCCTACCTGACGGTTAAGGCAGCTACAACAGGTCTGAGATATACGGCTCAAAAAGTCATCACAGATCTGGACTTATCCAAGAAGACCCATTATAATGGATCACTAATCTATCATCTCGAGAACCAGTCTCCTTTAAATCTTCCAGCAATTATTCTTGGATTATTAGTCGCAGTTGCATCGGCAGTCTCTATATACAATACGACAAACATCTCTGTGCTCGAAAGGATAAGGGAGTTTGGGCTGATAAGTGCTGCTGGCGCCACTCCGTCGCAGATCAGAAATGTGGTCTTCAGGGAGTCACTAATAGTGAGCCTGTTCAGTATTCCGGCAGGCCTCTTCATTGGAATACTTCTCTCTTTTGGCATATCTATTTATGCCGGGGCAGAGATTTCGGGTCTGCGTGGCATGACTTCAACTATTTCGCCACTATCTATGATAATCGCCTCTCTGATGGGTTTCCTGTCGGTAGTAGTCTCCTCACTGATTCCCGCTTTCAAAGCAAGTAGAGTAACGCCAGTCGAAGCGATGCGCCAGTACGGGCTTGAGTTCTCCGACAGGAGGTTTAAGGGAATCTCTGCCAGACAATCCTCAGGTCAGGGTATCCCTCTCAAACTGGCAAAGAGGAACATGAGAAGAAACATGAAATCGACAGCAATTTCCATAATATCCATGACGATCGCAGCCACCCTGTTCATAGTTTTTTCATACTTTGCAGGAAACTTTGATGTTGAGATTCTAACTAGAGGGATAGTGAAATCAGACATCTCGCTACGGATAACAAGTATCTACGACGACGGACCTGATGAGACTACTATCGACGAAATGCTTTCTCTTGAGGGTGTCAGGACAGTTGCTGCGGCGAAAATGATAACCGGAAGGTTGCTGACCGAAGAGGATTTCGACGCTCCGGCTTCAAAGTCCTTCGTAGTATCTCCTTCACCACAATCTCTGGCAAGAAATATGCCGGTAGACCAAACGGGCCACTATCTGACTCTCCTGGCATACAACGACTACGGCATAGAGCTTATGCGCAGTAGAGTCCTGAGTGGCTCGATTGACACTGCTCTTTCGAGTTCGACCCCTTCGATAATCCTGGACGTTGAATACAGCAGGAAACATTCTATAGAGGCCGGCGACAGAGTACAGATACTGACCTACTTTCTTACCAACGAGATGATACGAGTGCCCGTCAGTGTTGACTTTGTCGTTGCTGCCGTTGTTGAGGAACTGCCAACAGTAGCCTATACGGTTTCTGATGGACTGATAGCCGCTTGCAGTGAGAGTTTTCTGGAAACGTTTAAGCCTGAAGGCAAAGATATTCGCTTCACCTTTATGGATCACGCCGATCATTATTCATATATCGACATCTACTTTGAAAGAGAAAGTGACCC
>LVBU01000314.1 GCA_001603185.1 Thermotogales bacterium Thermo_02
CGCCCATGTTGCGTATGCGTTCACAGAGGTAGCGGCTATCTATCCTATCACTCCATCTTCACCAATGGCGGAGCTTGCAGATGCATGGGCAGCAAACGGTCTGAAGAATATATTCGGGCAGACTGTCGATGTTATAGAAATGCAGTCTGAAGCGGGCGCAGCCGGAGCAGTGCACGGGTCGCTAGTGGCCGGAGCTCTTACTACGACATTTACAGCGTCTCAGGGTCTTCTTCTGATGATTCCAAACATGTACAAGATCGCTGGAGAGCTTCTTCCGGGCGTATTCCACGTGAGTGCACGTGCCGTGGCCGGACATGCTCTTTCGATATTTGGTGATCATTCAGATGTTATGGCTACCAGGCAAACTGGATTTGCCCTACTTGCTTCGGGTAGTGTTCAAGAGGTTATGGATCTTGGGGCCGTCGCCCATCTTTCCGCAATCAAATCCAGGGTTCCGTTTCTACATTTCTTCGATGGTTTCAGAACTTCTCACGAGGTTCAGAAGATCGAACAGATGGATTATGAAGATCTCTCTAAGCTTGTTGACTATGAAGCCCTAAAGAGATTCAAAGACAGCTCACTCAACCCTGAACACCCAAAGACAATGGGCACAGCTCAGAACCCGGACATCTTCTTCCAGGCAAAGGAGTCCTCAAACAAATTCTATGAAGTAGTTCCAGAAATAGTTGCCGAATACATGGATGAGATTTCCAAGCTCACTGGCAGAGAGTACAAACCCTTTGTCTATTATGGAGATCCTGAAGCCGAAAACGTCATAATAGCAATGGGATCGGCTACAGATACCATAGAGGAGACAGTTGACTATCTTGTGAAGAGTGGAGAGAAAGTTGGGGTCTTGAAGGTACATCTATATCGCCCCTTCTCTGCAAAGCACTTTTTCGAAGTCCTCCCTGAGAGCGTAAAGAGAATAGCCGTTCTCGACAGGACAAAGGAGCCAGGCTCTCTAGGCGAACCACTGTACGAGGATGTAAAAACCCTGTTCTACGACAACGAAAAGAGCCCACTAATAATTGGCGGAAGATACGGCCTTGGTTCAAAGGATACAACTCCTTCACAGATAAAGGCGGTCTTCGATAATCTTAAGTCTTCTAAACCTAAGAATCATTTCACTGTCGGTATAGTTGACGATGTCACTAACACTTCTCTAGAAGTAGCAGAGATGATAAACACCGCTCCCGAAGGTACTATAAGATGCAAGTTCTGGGGTTTTGGTTCAGATGGAACCGTCGGAGCGAACAAAGACGCAATAAAGATTATCGGCGATCATACAGATCTCTATGCTCAGGGTTACTTTGCATACGATTCAAAGAAGTCGGGTGGAGTTACAATCTCCCATCTGAGATTTGGCAAGAAGCCCATAAAGTCTACATACCTTATAGATGAAGCTGATTATATCGCGTGCCACAAACAGGCATACGTTGACCAGTATGATCTCGTCAGTGGTTTGAAGAAGGGCGGGACATTTGTTCTAAATACAAGCTGGAATCAGGAAGAGCTTGACAGACATCTCCCCGCAAGTCTTAAGAAATACCTTGCAGATAATGCAATCAAGTTCTATACAATCGACGCAACAAAGATAGCAGTCGAAATCGGCCTGGGCAATCGCATTAACATGATAATGCAATCGGCCTTCTTCAAGCTTGCCAACGTGATTCCAATAGAAGACGCCATTAAGTACTTGAAAGCTGCTGTGGATCATTCTTACGGCCACAAGGGCGAAAAGATAGTTCAGATGAACTATAGCGCGATTGATATGGGAATCGACGCTCTGGTGAAAGTAGAGATTCCGCCGGCCTGGACAAATGCTTCTGAAGAGAAGAAGCAAGACCTTGAAAGGCCGGACTTTGTGAGAAATGTTGCCGACATTATGAACAGACAGGAAGGCGACAAGTTACCGGTATCGGCCTTTGTTGGAAGAGAAAACGGTGAATTCCCAAATGGGACATCGGCTTATGAGAAGCGCGGTATAGCCATCGACATACCTCAGTGGCAGATTGACAACTGTATTCAGTGTAATCAGTGCTCATATGTATGTCCGCACGCTGCTATAAGACCATTCCTCGTGAACGAAGAAGAAGCAGCCAAGGCTCCGACAACCTTTGAAATGAAGAAGGCGGTAGGCGGAAAGACATTCGAAGGTCTGCAGTACAGAATACAGGTCTCTCCTCTGGATTGCACCGGCTGTGGAAACTGTGCCGATATATGTCCGGCTCCAAATAAGGCGCTAATAATGAAACCGCTGGAGCCGCAAATGGAAGTCGAAATTCCGAACTGGGCCTTCGCTACAACAGTCTCCGAAAAGAGAGACGTTATGAACCTGGAAACAGTTAAAGGTAGCCAGTTCGCAAAGCCTCTGCTTGAATTCTCAGGTGCCTGCGGAGGATGCGGAGAGACCCCGTACGCAAAATTGATAACACAGCTCTTTGGAGATAGAATGCTTATCGCAAACGCCACAGGATGTTCATCTATCTGGGGAGCATCCGCCCCCGCGACACCATATTGCGTAAACGCTAATGGTCACGGTCCGGCCTGGGCAAACTCTCTATTCGAAGACAATGCCGAATATGGATTCGGTATGGCAATGGCGGTTAAGCAGGGAAGAAACAGACTTGCAGGCCTTATGACCGAACTGATAGAGCTGGATATTCCCGAAGATGCAAAGGCTCCATTCCGTTCCTGGCTGGAAGGCAAAGACGACGCTAAGAAGAGCAAGGCAGCAGCCCTTGATATACTAGCAGTTCTCAATAAGGGCTGTAAAGATGAAAAGGCAAACACTCTATTCAAAGCGATCGAGAGCAGAAAAGATCTCTTGATCAAGAAATCGGTATGGGTCTTTGGAGGCGACGGTTGGGGCTACGATATCGGCTACGGCGGACTTGATCATGTTCTGGCTTCCGGAGAAGATGTAAACGTTATTGTCTATGACACTGAAGTCTATTCCAATACTGGTGGCCAGTCTTCGAAGTCGACTCCTACAGGAGCAGTGGCAAAGTTCGCTGCGTCTGGTAAAAAGACAAAGAAGAAAGATCTTGGCAGAATGGCGATGACTTACGGTTATGTCTACGTAGCCCAGGTGGCCATGGGTGCAGATAAGAATCAAGTTATCAAAGCAATCGCCGAAGCCGAGAAGTATCCCGGCCCGTCGCTGATTATTGCTTATTCACCGTGTATAAACCACGGAATTAAGATAGGAATGGGTAAGACTCAGGAACAGGAGAAGAGAGCGGTAGCT
>LVBU01000315.1 GCA_001603185.1 Thermotogales bacterium Thermo_02
CACCATGAGCTATGGCATATTCTGGTTATGCTTGGAAATCTAACCTTTATGGCAATCATGTTCTTGTATGTTCTGCCCTTCTGATTCTACAATTGACAAAGATATTAACTGCATCTGCCATTCTCGCAGTCATAAATTGAGAAAAATAGCCTTAATCATCTCTGATTGACTGTAGTCATGTTTGGTGATTATATAAACTTAATGTTAGAATTACTGCAAACGTTTCCGGAAACGTTTGCAGTGTTCTTCATACGGGAGGTGCTACAAATTGGTTCGAGTCACTATAAGAGACGTTGCAAAGGTTCTGAACCTGTCGGTTTCTACCGTTTCAAGAGCATTGAACGACAAGGAAGACGTCGATGAGAGAACTCGTATAAGGGTAAAGACTATGGCTAGGGAAATGGGATACACACCTAACTTGATGGCAAAGGCTCTAAAAGGCAAGACTCTTGGATTATTGGGAGTAGTGATCGATGATAACGCAAACCCCTTCTATGCAGAGGTCGTCAAGGGCATGGAAAGAGAAGCGAAAAGACATGGCTTTCATCTTCTTCTGGTAAACACTGCAGCCGATTATTCCGAGCAAGTATTCGCTATCGATTTTCTTCAGAATAAAGGAGTCGATGGAATACTCGTTGCACCGGTGAAAGACACGATTCCAAACGAAATGGATCCTATAAAAGTACCCTTTGTTATCGTAGGAAGACATTTCGAGAACTCCACCTTCACAGAAGTCTATAACGATGAGGTTCTAGGAGGATATCTTGCTACGAAGCATCTATTGGATTCCGGAAGGAGAAAAATAGTCACTATTCAACCCGAAATGGATATATTTCCCACTCGCGGAAGAACCGAAGGATATAGAAAAGCACTGAGAGAGTTTTCAAATGGACTACTCGACGAAAGTCTAGAGCTGAAGTCTTCTCCCGAGGAAGCCGGTTTGATCTTGAAGAGATACGTAGATTCCGAAGGAAAAGTTGATGCTGTTTTTGCATACAACGACATGTACGCACTTGAGGCAATAGCATCACTTAAGACAAGCGGCTTCAAAGTACCGGAGGACGTTGCAGTAATCGGCTATGACGACATCCCTTATGCAGTTTATGTCAGTCCTGCTCTTACGAGTGTAGCACTGGACAAGGATTGGCTGGGCAGAACTGCTGTGGAGCTACTTATCAAGATGATATCGGGTAAGGTATTGAAGAAGAAAAAATACATACAGAAGCCCGTTCTCAGAGTTAGAGACTCTGGGTAGGAAAAAACGAATTAGGGAGGGTTTTTCATGAGAAAGCTGCTTCTTGTCTCTTTGATCTTTGCATTGTTGTTCACGGCGTCTGTATTGGGAGTAGTGACGCTGGAATACTGGACCGGCTTCACGGGTCCGGACGGTAGATTCATGCAGGAGCTAGTTAGCAAATTCAATGAAGAACACAAGGGCGAAATCCAGGTTAATATGAGCACTATGCTTTGGGGAGATTACAACACAAAAGTCCCTATAGCACTTGCCAGCGGGAAAGGTCCCGATGTAGGTATAGCTCATGTTGACAACATACGTAGCTTCGTTAGCCAGGGAATGCTTCTTCCCCTGGACAGTTATCTGGCGATTATGAACATGAAAGAGGGCGATATCGTTCCTTCGGTTTGGGAAGCTGTTCACGTTGATAGCAGCGTATACGGTATACCTTTGGACGTTCATCCCCTAGTTTTCTACTGGAACAAAGAGCTTTTCAGGCAGGCCGGACTTGATCCCGAAAATCCGCCGGCAACGGGGGAGGAATTCATCAAAGCGGCGATCGCTCTGACAAAAGACATCAATGGCGATGGAAACATTGACCAGTGGGGATCAATGATACCAGTTGGCTGGCCAAACTATTTCATGTGGTTCTCTGCTTTCTTCTCCAATGGGGGAGAACTGTTCAATGAAGATCTAACAAGAGCCACATTCAACAGTGCAGCTGGCATTGATTCAATGCAGTTCTTCGTGGATCTGATTTTCGAACACAAAGTATCGCCCGAGAAGGTTCAGGTAGATGCAGATGTAGATGCTTTCAAAAGGGGAACCTGCGCAATGGAATTTAACGGCATCTGGATGCTGACAAGTTATCAGGATGTGGAAGGGCTTGATTTTGGAGCCGGTCCCGTTCCTCAGTTCGGTTCGGAAAGAGCCGCAAATTGGGCTGGTTCACACACTATGGTTATCTACAAACAGAGAAAGCAGGATCTAGAAAGAACCGAAGCTGCAGCCAGGTTTATCAGCTGGATAAGCAATCACAGCTATGAATGGGCACTTGCCGGACAGATTCCCGCAAACATTTCCGTCCAGAATAGTATTGAATTCCAGGCTCTTCCGTATCACAGTTCTATTGCAAAAGGTGCCGTCAATGTAGTATTTCCCCCATTCTTCCCGAAGTATGGAGACGCTACTGGACCAATCTGGGAAGCTCTCAATCTCGCGCTACTCGGTCAGAAAACAGTAGTCCAGGCTCTGAAGGATGCAGAAAGAATAAGTAACGAAATACTTCAAGACTGATACAGCCAGAAAGCCTCTCTCCAAAAGGGGAGAGGCTTCTTTCTGGGAGGTGGTGTCCTTGAAAAAGTCAAAGGCAGTTCCATACGTGCTTCTTTTACCCCACGCAGTTTTTTTCGGTATATTTTTCATTTTTCCTTTGTTCAAGAGCATTTACATGAGCCTGACCGAATGGGGATTGTTTCAGGGCATGATCAGATACGTAGGACTCGACAACTACAAGAAGATATTCGAATTCAGCAGTTATCGCTCCGAGTATTTCTGGAAGGCCATTTGGGTGACAGCCCAGTTCGTTCTGTACTCGGTGCCAATACTTGTAGCCGTAGCTTTGACATTGGCTATGCTTCTCAACAACAAGCGGTTGAAGCTTAAGAGCCTCCATCTAGCGGCCATCTTCGTGCCGACTGCTCTCTCGGTAACGGTTATTGCGGTTATGTGGAAATGGATTCTCAATAACTACTCCGGACTTCTCAACTATTTGCTTGGGTTCCTTGGCATATCCAAGATCTCATGGTTGACAGATCTTCCTTGGGTCTGGGGAGCAATAATCATAGCCACGGTCTGGTGGACAGTCGGCTGGAATACAGTTATTCTACTTGGAGGACTATCAAAGATACCCGAATCGCTATACGACGCTGCTAAGGTCGATGGCGCAAATAGCTTCAAACGGTTCATACACGTCACTCTTCCAGGACTCAAACAGGTGATGATGTTTGTTGTCATTACTCAGGTACTTGCTGGTTTCGGCCTGTTTGGACAACCTCAACTTATGACAGGTGGGGGGCCTGGAAGAAGCACCCTGCCGATAATGCTTCATATTTATGGCGAGGCATTCAATCCTTCTAGACCGAGAATGGGATATGCGACTGCCATGTCGCTGGTCACAGGAGTCATCATAGTCTCCGTAACCTTTCTTCAGTATTACCTTTTCACAAGAAAGAGTAAGGAGGATAGAATATGAAGAAGAGAAAAGGAATTACGGTCAATATCATAGCTTTGCTGATGTCTCTCGTCTTTCTCTTTCCCATTTACTGGACCTTTCTCACTGCTTTTAGAACAGAAGCAGAGATACTAAAATGGCCTCCAAATTTTCTTCCGACTAATCTGACTATTTCAAATTTCGAAGAAGTGCTGGCACATCCCCAAGACACGCCGGTTTTTCGGTGGTTTCTCAACAGTCTTTTTGCTGCTGTGAGTTATGCCAGTCTCTCGGTTGTCGTTGGAGTTATGGCCGCCTTTGCACTTGCCCGTTTAGATTTCAGATTCAGGGATACCTACTTCAAATTGATCCTGATTTCTATGGCTATACCTGGAATCATTCACTTCCTGCCGAACTACACAACAATAGATTCTCTTGGATGGACTGACAATCTTGTTGCTATCATAATACCGGGTCTCGCCTCCACGTTTGGGATATTCTTACTGAGGCAGTTCTTTATAAGTGTCCCAAGGGAGATCGAAGAGGCTGCGATAATCGATGGAGCGAATATACGTCAGAGAATATTCTACGTAATAGCTCCACTGGCGAAGGAATCGATAATAATACTATGGGTTATGAATTTCATGGCCAACTGGAACGATTACCTCTGGGCGCTGGTGGTTCTCTATTCTCCGGGCAAACGAACAATGCCAGTTGGAATGTCCACTCTCCAGGGTAAGTATGTAACCAACTATGGACCGTTAATGGCGGGAGCTCTGTTTATAGCTGTCCCGTCAATACTGGTATTCATGCTAGTTCAAAGGTATTACATTAAGGGCATAGATATTAGCGGAGCGATAAAGGAGTGACTTCTATGAAGAGACTTACAACGATCTCGATTTTCGTGATATGTGTGGTGATTGGGTTGGCAGGTTTTGTAAAGGTCGCTCCGGGAGGAAAATACTTTGAACACAACGGAAAGGTGCTAATACCATTGGGTTTCAACGATGCTATAACCTGGCCTTCTCTTCTGCCTCTTAGTTATGGAAATAAGGCTGGAGGTGAAGAGTACTTCGAGAAACTCGCTTCGTACGGAGTCAATACTCTCAGAATAATGATTGAATACGCCCAGGATCGCTCCGGAATCTCTCTACTTGAGTCGCCACTAGGAAACTATAATCAATCCGTAATTGCGATCTGGGACGAAATAATCAGACTTGCCGAGAGATACGACATTTATCTAATAGTAACTCCCTGGGACCCGTTCTGGATGTACGAAAACTGGGATGTAAATCCCTATAACGCTGCCAATGGAGGTCCATTGAAGACCATGAGCGAATTTCTTACCAACGATGACGTCCGAAGATACCAGAAGGATAGATTTCGATTCATGGTAGAGAGGTACGGACACAGCGAGCAGATTCTCGCCTGGGAACTGAACAACGAAATCGAACTCTGGTATGGAAAAACCTTCTATAAGGCCGACTATACAGTTGGAAACGAAGCCCGCGAGTGGATCAAAGAAATGTCGGAGTTTATTCGTGATATTGAGATGGATCTTTATGGCCAGTCTCATCTTATAACAGTATCCACGGCCAGTCCCGGCTTAACTGGGCTTCTTGCCGGTAAACTTTACAGATTCGACTACATGGATTTCTTCACTACACACTTCTATTTCGACACTATCAAAAGGCCCTCAAACACTCTCGCGATCGCCAACGACGTGATTTCAAATATAAACTACCACAACTATCTCTTTGGAGACTCGATTCCCTTTATGGATACAGAAAGTGGTCCTATAGATCGTTGGCCACAACCAGCAAAATTCGATGCCGAGTGTTATCGAGTATTCTCCTGGGCTCACTTCACTTCCGGAGGCACCGGAATAGGAATGAGGTGGCCCTACACTATTCCTCATCTTATGCCAGACTATCTCCTGGAAGTTCTTATCCCTATTTCCCAATTCATTGAATCGGGCAACATAGACTGGTTGAGCTTTAAGGGAGTCAATCTCGATATGGATATACATCTTGATTCAGAAAGTAAGGCCGTTCACACTTGCAGTGGTAACAACTACGACAACTTAACAGAGATCATTGGCTGGGCTGTCTCGGACAAGCCATTCGGAAGGGCTTCACTATATCTGCAAGGGCTTGCACCTGGAAGCTATGTAATCGAAATCTGGCAGGACATTCCTGAACAGAGTGTTGATTTCTATCTCGTTCGGCAGAGGACTTTCGATTTCAATGGAGAGCTCGCGATCGACCTGGAAGTAGAGCATTCGAGTTTCGCTTACAAGATTTATCGGAAAGTCGATTGAGAATATCGGAATCGAAATCCTGATCGCAGGGGGCGATAGACTATGAAAAAGGACTTCATGTGGATTACGGGAATTGAGGATACATTTGTAAGTAAGACCGATAGAGTCTCCAAGCGTCCTCTTGATGAATACGAGTTGACACAGCACTATTCTCACTGGAAAGATGATTTGAAGATTATCAGAGATACAGGCTTCAAATACGTAAGATACGGGATACCATGGTACACGATAAATCCTGAGAAAGGTAAGTATGACTTTGACTGGACTGACAGAGTCTTCGACTTCATGAAGAGAATCGGGCTTATTCCGATAGTTGATTTCATACACTATGGAACCCCAGAATGGATGGACAATGGCTTTATAAACAGCAACTTTCCTGAACACATGGCAGAGTACGAGTTGAAAGTCATGGACAGATACAGGGGATTCCTGCAACTGTATACTCCCATGAATGAGCCATTTATAACTCAAGAGTTCTGTGGACGGCTTTCACTTTGGCCACCTTATCTGAGCGGAGACGATGGTTTCGTAAAATTGCTTATTTCTACGGCGAAAGGCATAGTTGAAACTGTCAAGGCTATCAAAAGGGAGTTGCCTGAAGCCTTCGCACTGCATGTAGAAGCTTCCGGAATCTTCTTCAGCGAAGATCCTGTATTTGACAAGAAAGTGAGAGAGATGAATGATCTGAGATATGTTACATACGATCTGATACAGGGGTTAGTAGATGATAGACACTCGCTAACTGATTATCTTTTTCAGAAAGGTTTTACATCAAAAGATCAGGATTGGTTCGAATCTGAAAGCATCGAGATTGACGGCTTCGGAGTAAACTATTACCCGCAACTGAGCGTCTACAAAGTCTCTCGAAATGGCAGTTCCATCAAACTCGAATCTTATTACGGTGGAACTGAGTACCTTAAAGAACTCATATTGGCTTACGCCTCCAGATACTCCGGTCCAGTATTCTTGACGGAGACAAGCATCAATGGTGATCCGGCACACCAGATAAGATGGTGGAAGGAGTCCACAAATCTCTTCAAAGAACTCACAGCAGGCGGGGTAAATCTGCGTGGTTATACCTGGTTTCCCGCTATGGATCTAATAAACTGGGACTATCGCTACGGTACCGGAAGAGTGGAAGAGTATCTTGAACCCATGGGATTCATACAACTCTCGATGAACTCAGGTAGAGAGATGGTAAGAAGGACAGGAGATCTGGCGGAGATTATTAGTCGCGATATTGCGACACTATCGCTATGAACTCAGTTGTGAGTTAGAATCTACAATTGAGTGGCATAAAAACAGTTGAAAATGGGTTGCAGCTGTCATCTACTCACTACTAAAGTAGCGGGTTTGTTCCGTAGTTGGATAGCCTAGTGTTTCCAGCGCTACGTTATCGACAAATGTATAGGCCACCCTAGGATGCCGTGTAAACCACAGAAAGCACGAAGACTATTGAAAGAACAGAAGGCAAAAGTAGTAAAAAGAACACCCTTTACTATGCAACTGTTGTACGGTTCTTCAGGATAAATAAAGGACATTTCTCTTGGTGAAATTTTTAGTAGTTCCACTAGTGTGGGCAAATAAAACTTGTAGAAAGAACATCATCATCATTATGTGAAAGGAGGGAAGCGTCATTCCTTACCGAACTAAAGCACGATGTCTCCTGACGCTGTTTCTATGAGAAAGAGGATTTCTCTCGACGGAGAATGGTTTTTTGAGTTACTATCCGATATTCCAAAGGATCTAACTACCATCAAGGCAGAAAGGAGAATCGTAGTTCCCGGCTGTGTTGAAGCAAGTTTTCCAGAGATAACACATGAACAACACTATCTGTATTTCGAACGGATCTTTGATATAGACTTACAGACAAGCGAGCAAGTACGTTACTTTCTTGCATTCGGTGCCATTGATTACCTGTGTACAGTCTTCGTAAACGATAGAAAAGTAGGGAGTCATAGAGGAGGGTATCTCCCCTTTGAGTTTGAAGTTACAGACCTCTTGAAGAACGGGGAGAACAGTTTGAAGGTAGTTGTCTTCGATCCGATCAACAATGAAATAATAGATCCGACGAAGATTGCTCACGGCAAGCAGAACGGAGATCCTAACTGGTACACCAACATCTCAGGAATATGGCAGAGTGTATGGCTGGAAGAAAGACCATCCATTTTCGTGAGAGACCTTTCTGTCAGAGCATCGTATCTCGAGCAGAGACTGGAAATAGAGTTCGAAACCTATGGCGATTTTGACTACGCCACAATTGCCCTTAAGGATAAGTCAGGAAAAAACATACAGACACTCAAGACCACCGAAAGAAGGCTCACACTACCGGTATCGGGAATTCTGCCCTGGTCGCCTGAAAATCCCGTAATCTATGACCTTGTACTGGAAGTGTCTCTTGGAGAAGTAAGTGATTCGATAAAGAGGAGGACGGGTTTCCGTGATTTCTCTTCAAGAGCCGGTTCGTTGCTGTTAAACGGAAAGGATTTTTATATGAAGGGTGTTCTAGATCAAGATTTTTTCCCGGATACGCTGTATTCACTTCCTTCTAGAGAGTATCTGAGAGAAAGCTTTCTGAAACTGAAGCAAATGGGAATAAACACATTGCGTCACCACGTAAAGGTTCCAGATCCGGTATATTTGGATTTAGCAGATGAGATAGGCTTCATTGTCTGGCAGGATTGTCCATATTCTGATGCGTTTTCTCAGGAAAGCTCGGCCGAGTTGATTGAGATAATTCGCGGTACGTTGAAAAGAGATAGGTACCACCCCTCTTTTTGCATATACTCCATAATAAACGAATCCTGGGGCATAGATCTCACTATCGAAGAACAGGCCAGGTGGTTGGGCAGTACATTTGAGGAAATAAAGACCGCATATCCCGAAATCGTTGTTACCGATAACTCGGCCTGCATGGGAAACTACCATATAAAGAGCGAGCTTAACGATTATCACTTCTATACGAGTTCGATAGATCGCGAGAAGCTCTGGAAAACTTTTACCCAGAATTACTCTAGCTACCCGGCAACGTTCTTTCTTAAAGGCCACAGAGAGAACTTCGAAGAACAGCCTCTAATCGTTTCGGAATTCGGAAACTGGACTTTACCTCCGAAGAAGTGGCTGAGAAACGAGGATATGCCATACTGGTATTCTCATCTCTTCAAGGAAATCCCGATGACAGGTCCTGACGGATCTCTTGAGAGGTTCACTTCAAGCGAGATTGCACGGGAATACTCTTATGATGAGCTCTTCAGGATATCGGTCGAAAACCAGCTTGAAAACCTGAGAATAGAGATAGACGATATAAAGTCTCATAGAAAAATCCGGGGCTTCGTTATTACAGAACTGAGCGATATATTCTGGGAGTGTAACGGGCTTCTTGACTTCGATAGAAACTTGAAGTTCGAGCCGGAAAGGCTGCGCTCGCTTCTCGAGAACGATATATTCGTCTGTAACTTCGTCGAAGACTCAATATGGATAGGCGAGAAGCTATCGCTTGATATAGTGCTTCTGAAGAGTGTGAGAAATGGGAAATTCACCGTGACTATCGATAACAAAACTTTCGAGAGCCTTATAAACGGACTGGAAGGCGAGACTGTCAGACTCGATTTCGATACTCAAAAACTGTCTGAGGGTTTCAAGAAAGTAGAGGTTGAGATGGCAGGTTTTAGGAGCGAGCTGCCCTTGCTTCTCTCAGAAAGAAGGGAGATTCATGTCACTATCGCAGACAGTGTCGAAAGTCTATCGCTCCCCGCTAGAGAGAAAGCGTTGCTGATCATGGGATCTCCCGGACAGACGTTTGAGACTGAACATTACTCGGCCGTCTCCATAGCAAAAGACAGACTGCTTTCGGGAGACTGGATCACAGGTATATTCTGGAATTCCAGAACGCTCTCGAGTATTACCCCGGGCGGTCTCTTCAGGAGCTGCCACAAAGGTCTAATCCAGGGAAGACCTATGTTGAAGAGCTCAGGATTCTCTAGAAGATTGTCCGGTATAGTTTACGGATGGTTAAGTGACTTCCATGGTTACCTTGATCAAGTAGATGAGTTCCTCTTCGTGACAACGCTGAATCTTGACCCGTCAACACCGGCAGGAAATCTCTTTATAAGAGAAATAGAGATGCTTTAGCTTTTCTGCAGTCAATGTTTCTGGACCATATATTCCAGGCCAGTGCAGGCGTGAACTTCTCGATTCTTCCGGAGAGTCTCTTCGGCATAGTTTTATCCCTAATCGATCACATGATCAGATTCGATAGAGTTAATCCAGGTGTGGAAACCTCTTTGATGTCCATTAATTTGATGTTATAGTTTCTATAATAAGTGTTGAATCTCTTTTAGGAGATCTGAGTC
>LVBU01000316.1 GCA_001603185.1 Thermotogales bacterium Thermo_02
TCCCGCCGCCAGTAAAGGCTTCGCGGGATAAGAGCCGTTGTACGTTGCTCGTTGTAGGTTGTTGGTAATAGCCCACACCACAGAGAAAGAACATTGTCGAGAGTTCGCTTCGCTCACGAGAAGACGAGGATTTTCCGGAGCCTACCTACCCCGTCATCCCGTAGTGATCCTATGCTGTCATCCCGGACCCCGATCCGGGATCACCTCCTTAGACCCGCCAGTCTGCTTACGCAGGCCAGTATCGCTTCGCGATGCCAGTTCCGCTTTGCGGGTGTAAGATCGGTGTTTAGTGGCTAGTGAATAGTGACTGGTAAAATACCTTGGAGAACCTGAGGCGAGAGGTTAGAAGAGCGAGAAGAACAGCGAGAGGACGAGAAGAGGAGAGAGGGAGAGACGAGAACGGGTCTGGGGTTTGGTAAGAACGAAAAGAGCGAAAACCCGTCCTTCGTACTCCGTCCCAGAGCATGGACCCGTCCTTGGGAAGAGCGAAAGAGCGGTTCCGGCGCGTTGCGCCCAAGTTCTTCGTTCCAACGCTTCGCGTCCAGGTTGTTGGTTCAGAAGAGCGTGAAAAAACGTCCACCGTTGTCCTCCGAGAAGATCATGAAAAGGGGAATATCGAAGAGCCGTCCTTGGTCCTTCGTCCAAGATCGTGGACCCGTCCTTGGTAAAGACCAGAGGAGCACGAGATTAAGAGAGAGGGCGAGACGACGACGGGTGTGGAGTTTGGGGTCTAGGGTCTGGTAAGAGAAGGAAGAGTGGGAGAGTCGTCCGCCGTTCTCCGTCCTCCGATAAGGTACTCGAAAACGTCGCTCATTGGCTTTTGATCTAGATCCCCTCTCGAGAGGGGTGGCAGCATGCTCCTGCTGACGGGGTGTGTGCTCTTGAGAACGGAAAGAACCGTGTTTGGTGATTAGTGATTGGTGGATGGATGGCTAAGAACGGGTGTGGAGTTTGGGGTCTAGGGTCTGGTAAGAACGAGATTCCGTATAGGAGTCCTGAATAAGAACCCTGAATGAGATCATTTCAGGGCAGGCTCCTCAGGACAGGCTATTACGGGATGACGAGAAATTCTCGTTCTCTTGTGAGCAAAGCGAACTCTCGTTCTTTCTCAACTCTCCATGCTCCACTCTCAACGGCCCTCAAGAGCACACGCCCCACCGCAAGCGGTCCCCCCCGCTCGAGCGGGGACTAAGATCAAGAGCGTCAAGATCAGCCCGCGAAGCGGAACTGGCGCGACGCAGTCGTACTGGCGCCACGAAGTGGTACTGGCCGCCGAAGGCGACTGGCTGCTCTCGTCCTCTCTCAGTTCTCTTACCTCTATCTTCACACCACCCCTTACCTCTGATCCACGAGAGAGCGACTGGCGTCTCCACGGAGCGAGATCCCGTATAAGAACACTACGGGATGACGGGATCGGGGTCCGGGATGACATTATGGGTGCACTACGGGATGACAGGATCGCGACACTACGGGATGACAAGGAATGGCAGTTAATGAGTAATTGGCAGATGGAGTCTCTAAAACGTCAACCCTGTCTATACAGGCTTCTGTATGCCTTTCTATGCTAAACTAAAGTCATCGTATCTATTCCTCAGACAAATACGATATTCCTTTTTCAGCTTGCTGGATAAGCTAGAGCTTCAGCAAGCGTGTCCCGACAGACTCCGAAAAGCGAGGGTAATGCAAGACTAGCATATACAATAAAGCACTAACTAAACTCTGTTGAATACTTTTGGGAGGGGGTCGTTATGAAAAGAACAGTTTTTGCTTTCCTCGTATTGGTCTTTCTGGCAGTCTGCGTTATTGCAAACCATGAAATAGCTAAGATTATCCCGTTTTTTGACGGTTACGTTCAAGAGAATATGGAGCTATGGAATATCCCCGGAATGGCAGTGGGAATCGTGAAAGACGGAGAACTCGTTTTCAGCAAAGGTTATGGAGTAAAGGATGTTGAAACAGGGGAACCAGTTACACCTGAAACGATCTTTCAGATAGGCTCGACTTCAAAGGCGTTTACTTCTTTCTTGCTGGCACAGCTCATAGATAGAGGAGAAGTAAACTGGAAAGACAGGGTTGTGGATCACTTTCCTGAGTTCCGGATGTACGATCCCTGGGTAACATCGAATTTCCTGATCGAAGATCTTATGGCACAGCATTCGGGACTGCCTCCGTATTCGGGAGATTTCATGGCTTTCTTCGATTGTCCAAGAGATGAGATTATCGAGAAGATTCGGTTTATTCCTCCGGCCAATACCTTCAGAACGGACTTTGCATACCAGAATAATCTATTTCTGGTGGCCGGAAAGATCATCGAAAACCACTCAGACCTGACCTGGGAAGAGAATGTTGAGAAAGAGATCTTTGCTGTCCTGGGAATGGATGAGAGCTCCAATACACCTGAGGGATACTTTGAAACCGGCAATTACGCAACTACTTATGGTAGTTATAATGACGAACTGACAAGAATTGACTTTGACGGAAAGCCTTTCAAATTCGCGTATGTTTATGGTCCGGCAGGAGGGATAAACTCGAATATTGTGGATATGTCAAAGTGGATCTCTCTCCAGATGAATAAAGGGGCTTTCGGAGATGATGTTCTTCTATCGAGGGTTCAATATGATTTCTTGCACAGACCTGCGACTTTCATAGGAAGCAGCGACTCGAAGATCCTGTTTTACTGTCAGGGATGGATCTATGAACAGCGAAGAGATTACAGATTATTCTGGCATGATGGAGAGACGCTCGGTTGCAAAACAATGGTAGCTTACTTGCCCGATGATAACCTTGGGATTGTAGTCCTTAGCAACCTGGCCGGAACCCATCTGCCCGATCTGCTTGCATATGTCCTTTTCGATCTCTACAAGGAAGTCGAATTCATAGACTATTCCGGAGAATATTTGAAGATGCTGATCGATTATACGAAGACGGTTCCTGAAGAGCCCGAGATTACATTCAGTGATCCCCTGCCTCTTGAAAACTACGCGGGAATCTACTATAACGATTTCTTCGAAAAGGTCTCAGTATCTGTTAAGGAAGGTCGCCTTGAAATGGAATTCATCGGCAGAGATATCACCTTTGATCTGGAGTTCTTTAACAGAGATTTCTTCATGATTACCGACTCCGATCTTCTCGAAATGAACGGAGTAGTCGTAGCTTTCTCAATTGATGAAACAGGGATCGCCGAAGCCATTACATTAAGGGGTGAAATGATCTCTAAAGGTCTGGAGATACTGTATAGAATAGAGTAATCTTCAGTTAGGAGCGAAGGTTCTAACGATCGTGTGCGCTAAACGACAAAAACAGATCTAAAGAGTGATAGCAAATAGGACCCAGTACCTTATAAAAAAATCATCGCGAAGGTTCCATAGGATGTAAAAGAGGCCAAATTAGACCTGATTTGGGAATCTTGCGAGACCAGGTAAAGAGACTTTACAGGGAGGAACTTCATGAAGCTCATTATTATCGGAGCAGGAATAGCCGGGCTATCGGCTGGTATATATGGAAGGTTAAACGGTTTCGATACTGAAATATACGAGATGCACACGCAACCTGGCGGTGAATGTACCGGTTGGAAGAGAAACGGCTATTACTTCGACGGCTGTATCCACTGGCTACTCGGTACAAAGAAAGGGAACTCCCTTAACAGAGTATGGAGAGAAGTCGGGGCCCTCGATGACACTGTGAAAATCACACATCACGACTTTTTCTACAGTTACGAGGAAGATGAAACAAGAGTCTTCCTTTACAGCGATGTAGAGTCTTTGAGGCGTCACTTCTTGGAGATCTCTCCTGAAGACAGGGATAACATAGACTATCTGTGCAGGGCTGTCGAGGCATTGAAGTGTATGGAGATGCCTACGCGTAAGGCTTTTGATCGGATGAACGGTCTGGACTATATAGGAATGATGATCAAGATGTTCCCGGCTATCAAGTATCTGTCCAGGCTTGACAAGATCTCCGTGAAAGAGTTTGCAGAACGCTTTAGATCTCCTCTATTGCAGAAAACACTGACGATGCTAATTCCTCCATACTTCAAAGCTACGGCCCTTGTGTCTACTATCGCTTCGATGGCCAGCGGTGATGCCGGTTGGCCAGAAGGGGGCTCCCTTAGTATGGCCAGAAGAGTCGAGAAGAAGTACGAGTCGCTCGGTGGCAAGATCTTCTATAAATCCAGAGTAAAGAAGATCATCACGCAGTCAGGGAAGGCGACGGGCATTCTTCTCGAAGACGGTACGGAAAGGTTTGCCGACTACGTTGTTTCATCGGCCGACGGGCATGCGACTCTATTCGACATGCTTGACGGGAGGTATCTCGACGATAATCTGAAGACGCTATATTCAGATCAAGAGAACTATCCCACGTACACTTCTGTTCAAGTATCTCTGGGAGTCAGATGCGACCTTTCAAAATATCCTCATGTGAGCTACTTCAATATACCGTCGGGAATAGACGGCGGAGGCAAGAGAGACCGCTACATCGGCTTCAGACACTATTGCTTCGACAAAACTCTGATGACGGGTGAGAAATCTGCACTAACAACCCTTCTAAATGCCGACTTTGACTGGTGGAAGGAACGGTACGACAACAAAGAGCTTTACAGAAGCGAGAAAGAGAGAGTCGCTGAAGACGTTAAAATCATAGCGCAGAAACACTATCCGGAGACAAAAGGCAAAATTGAAACGGTCGATGTGGCGACACCGATGACGTATGTGCGTTACTGCAACGCATGGCAGGGCTCATGGATGGCCTGGGCTAACACTCCGTCAGGGAAAATAAGATTCGTACCAGGCGAGCTTCCCGGTCTGGAAAACTTCTTTCTGACCGGACAGTGGACTCTTCCCCCGGGAGGTCTTCCGACTGCCGTTGTAACCGGGCGCTGGGTTATCCAGAGAATATGCCGTCTCGAGAAGAAAAAGTTCTCTCCAGATAACTAGAACAGCTTATCTGAAAAAACGAGATAAGAGAGAGAGCGAGACGAAGAGCCGGGTATGGAGTTTGGGGTCTAGGGTCTGGTAAGAACGGGAAGAGCGAAAACCCGTCCAGCGTCCGTCGTCCAGGATCGTGAACCCGTCCTTGGTAAAGACCTGAGGCCAGAGGTGAGAGGAGAGAGGTTGGAAGAGCGAGAAGAGCGGTTGTTCGTTCCGGCGCTTCGCGTCCAGGTTCTTGGCAAAGACCTGAGGAGCACGAAATTAAGAGAGAGGGCGAGACGTCTTCTCGTGAGCGTAGCGAACTCTCGATGCTCTTTCTCTCGTGTTTTTCTCTCTTTCTCTTCTCCTGAGCGTAGCGAACTCTCGACAACGCTCTTTCTCTCAGCTCTCCACTCATCTTACAGCCCGCCGAGGGCGAGAAGAGCGTTTTGCTGCTCAATGCCAGGAGTATTTCTTTTCGGAGTCCTGTCTGCTTCCTTGAGAGAGGTTATAGTCGAAGATCAGCTTTTCGTCTTTGCTATCAAAGGATGGTCGTACTCCAAACATATGGTTCCAGGTGTTGACGTATATCAAAGGGCGGCCGTCGATGAAGATCAGTTCTTCGGCCATCAAGGTCGCAGTCCCGTGGAGATCTTTAGTGTCTCTGAAGCTGTGGTCGCCGGCGAATACTCCGGGGAATTCGAGGGCCTTTATAGTGCCATCGGGATTCAGATGGAAGAAGAAGGTTTCGATATCCGCGACGCGACCATATCTGAAGAATCGGTAGATGTCGTAAAGCGGATCGAGCAGGAAACACGGATGGTCTTCATCTTTGAAAACAACTGTCACAGAGAGTTTCGAGCCGTCTTTCTGTTCCTGAATGAAGACGTCGATTATGCCGTTCTTGAGGTCATATTCCGGCATCGAGAAGACCGGAAGAATGATATCCTTTGCCATTGTCAGAACAGAGATTCCTAGCAGTAGAGTAATTAAGAAGATTCTCATCTAGCGCACCCCCATGTATTCAATTCTATAATATGAAGTGAGAGAAACGCACAGAATCTCTCAAGAGCACACGCCCCACCGCAAGCGGTCCCCCCCGCTCGAGCGGGGATTAAGATCAAGAGCGGGAGAGCCATCCTTCGTAAGAGCGAAAGAGCGGTGATTAGTGGCTTGTGAATAGTGATTGGTGCAGAGCGGGAAGAATCGAGTGTGGGGGTTGGGGTCTAGGGTATGGTAAGAACAAGAAGAGCGAAAACATGAGATTAAGAGAGAGCGAGACGAAGAGCCGGGTATGGAGTTTGGGGTCTAGGGTATGGTAAGAACGGGAAGAGCGAAAACCTGTCCAGCGTCCGTCGTCCAGGATCGTGAACCCGTCCTTGGGGAACAAGATCAAGAGACGTTCACCGTCTGCCGGGACAAGAGCACCTTGATCCGTCATTCTGAGCTTGACTCAGAATCTAGATTTTGCTCTGAGGAGTGGATCCCGTATAGGAGTCCTGAATTTGATCATATCAGGACAGGCTATTACGGGATGACGAGAAATTCTCGTTCTCTCCTGAGCGCAGCGAACTCTCGACGATGCTCTTTCTCGGCTCTTACCGACAACCTACAACGCACAACCTACCACAGCTCTTGAGGGAGCGGGAGAGGAGAGATGAGATGTATGATGTTCAGTTGAAGATTGAGGATTCGATTGTCCATTTGATCGGCAATTCTAAACTAATTCTTATCCACTCTTCGCTTTCGTCGATGGGTTTTGTGCAGGGCGGGGCAGAGTCTGTGGTCGAGGCTTTGAAGAGTCTTTCCAAGAGAGGGATTACTGTTATGATGCCCGCGCTATCATACAGGTCTGTTACCCGGCTCAGTCCGATTTTCGATCATGAGAAGACGCCGTCGAATGTGGGGGCAATCTCAGAGGCTTTCAGAAGAAGTCGCGGGGTCGTGAGAAGCGTTCATCCTACGCATTCTGTCTGTGCGATGGGCCCTCTGGCAGAGGAACTTACGGCAGATCATCATATGGATCGCACGCCTGTCGGCCTTTATTCGCCATTTAGAAAGCTCGTTGAAAGAGACGGTCTGGTTCTCTTTATTGGTTGTGGGTTGAGGCCTAACACTCTTATGCACGGCGTTGAAGAGATAGTCGAGCCGCCTTATCTCTTCGGGCCTGAGGTCGAATACACGATAGTCTTCAGGGGCAGGCCGGAGTATCGCAGGAGTTACCTTACGCACGATTTCAAGGGTTATGTCCAGAGATACGATAGAATAGCTTCTCTGCTCGGTGAGGAAGATCTCTGGAAGGGAAGGGTACTCGAAGCGGAGACTTTTGTATTGAGGGCAGGGGCGTTATGGTCTGCCGCTTTGGAGGAGCTCAGGAGAGATGAATTCGCGTTTGTTGATAGGGAGTGAGAGAGAAAACGAAGACTATTCCTAGATCTTTTTGAGGGTTTTAATAGCTTTTGGGAATAGGCTTAGAGCAGATCTAGAAACGTTGCTAACAGAGTAACCATGGAGTCAATTCTACGGGAGATCTATAGGCTGGAAGCTTAGAAGGTCGATCTTAGCAGCGAATAGAGAGTGAAGTTAAAAGATATTCTCTTGATCTTTTTGAGGGTTCTAATAGTTTCCGGGAATAGGCTTAGAGCAGATCTAGAAACGTTGCTAGCAGAATAACCAGGGAATGAATTCTGCGGAAGATCTATAGGCTGGAAGCTTAGAAGGTCGGTCTTAGCAGTGAATAGAGAGTGTGTGAGAACGCGAAGGATACTTATTTATCTTTTTGGAAGGTTTTGACCGGTGATAGGGAATAGGTCTGTGTAGATTGAGGAACTCTATCGGTGGAAGAGTTCAGGAAATCGGTCTTGAGAATTCGATAGACTGGATTATAGTAGTCATAAGGCTTTTTTGAGATCAATGCGCGAGGAATTGAGAAGAATTGCTTAATGCTGGGCATGGTTGCTATAGGCTCAGTAGACAAAGAAAAAAGCCCTCTTCGGAGGGCTTTTCAAGTTTTGTGATCTGTCAATATACGTTAAAGTCAAAGAGGTAATATACGACTGCATCCGTAGTTGCGGTCAATCCTAGAGTCACGTAAGTTCCAGTGAAAACTGCCATACCTGCCGTTGCTTCGGTTGAATTCTTAAGATCCTGAAGAACTGTTTTGGCTGTTACGGTGTCAATTGATTCTTTAGAAAACACAACTGCATTGACTTTACCATTATCATACTTGTACCATACTCCGTAATTGCCTGAATCTATGTCTCGACCTAGATAAGAGATGTCTGCAGAGCCTGCAAAGGTGTTTGAGCTGTCCCTCTTTATCTGGTTACTGGATATACCATTAACATAAGCTGCATTTTCAAGTGCACTTGCTAGAGTCTTGATATTCTGTGCTACCTTAGTTGCCTGGGCCTTCCTTATTGCATTCAGTGCGACCGGGGTGATGGTGGCGATCAATGCAGCTATTACTGCTAGCACTATCAACAGTTCAACTAGTGAAAATCCTCTTTTTCTGTTTTTCATAACTTATCCCTCCTGTTTGATGGTTTTTCATCCACACACTAATATGCAAGGGTGTGCCAAAAAACAGGAATGGAAAAAGGCCCTCAATGTTGAGAGCCTTCATATCTTTAGTAT
>LVBU01000317.1 GCA_001603185.1 Thermotogales bacterium Thermo_02
CAACTTCTGTTTGGGGCTGGAAGTTCATGAGAATGGTCTATGACAAACTGGTCAGACTGTCTCCAGATGTTGAGCCGATTCCGTGGGCAGCAGAAGAAATAATACCCATTGATGACCTTACAGTCGATATAATACTAAGAAGTGGAATGAAATTCCACGATGGAATGCCGGTTACAGTTGAAGATGTGAAATTCACGTTTGATTACTACATCGAGAAAGACTTTGCGTATTTCAGACCCTTCTACAGGGTAATCGATAGGACAGACATCATTGGCGAAAACCGAGTGCGTTTCACGCTGAAGGATCCTTACGCACCATTCATAACCGTTACTCTTGCACAGATTCCGATACTTCCCAAGCACATATGGGAGAAGATTGAGAATCCTGCAGATCTTTCACCGGCGAATACACCCACAGTGGGAAGCGGACCGTTTATGTTTGATCGTTATGATCGCGGTGAGTACAAGCGGATAGTGACATTCAAAGATCACTTTGCTGCTGGCGACATAAAGATTGATGCTGTTGAATATATAATATATGCTGACGCTGAAGGTGTCTTTACGGGACTTCTCACGAAGAGAATCGACATGACTGCCTGGAGACTCGAACCCGGTCAGATTCCTTTGGCCGAGAGAGAAAGCTTCATCACGGTTGTTAGTGTCCCGGACTTTGGCTATTATCATCTCACGATGAACCTGAGACGCGAACCTTTCGACAATCTAGTCGTCAGGCGTGCCCTATCTCACGCGATAGACAAGAACACGATAATCAGCGTTCTGCTTCAAGGCAGAGGGGAACCCGGAACATCAGTCATAGCTCCAATTAATGCGTTCTGGCACAACCCTGAAGTCGTGAAATACGAGTACAATCTGGCCGGTGCAAGGCAACTTCTGCAAAGTGCCGGCTTCACCTGGGATGCTCAGGGAAGGATAGTGTACCCGGAATGATCTAGATTCCGATTGGTTGCTGTTAAGGAGGGGTGGCTCTTTCCACCCCTCCTTTGGAATTGCGGTACAGGAGGTATCTACCATTGGGAAGCAAAGGGTATTTTGTAGGAAGACTTATCCAGATTATACTGACTTTGTGGGTTATACTTACTCTGCTATTCTTCTTTTTCCGATTGGGTCTCCCGGATCCTACAGTCGCTCTGGTTAGTGAAGGATTATCTCCGGAGGACCGTCAGATAATAATACAACGTTTTGGACTTGATAGACCCCTTTACGCCCAGTATTTCATCTATCTGAGAAACGTCATCGTGGGAGAATTCGGAACATCTTTCTATTACAAAGCGCCCATTTCCGGTTTGATCGGCGAGAAGCTTCTCAATACGCTGGTGCTTATGCTGCCTGCAGTTCTTCTCGCATATGTGATTGGACCACTTCTTGGCGTCCTACTGACGTGGAAGAGAGGGACAAGGCTTGAGCTCGGAGGTATAACGCTAGGACTATTCTTTCGTTCTGCGCCGATGTTCTGGACGGGAATGCTCTTTGTCATGTTTTTTGGTATTAACCTTGGCTGGTTCCCCACATCTGGCATGCGAACTCTGCCATATGAAGCTTCCAATTTCCTGCAAAAGATCCTGACCGTCGATTTTCTGTGGCATCTTTCTATGCCCCTGATGGTAATCTTCCTTTATTACACGGGCCTTCCAATGCTTATAATGAGGAATACGATGCTTGAAGTAATGGGTGAAGACTTCATTGAATTCAGTCGAGCCAGAGGTATTCCTATCAGAAAAGTGATGTACAGACACGCGGCCAGGAACGCTCTGCTCCCAGTAGTGACACAAGCGGCAATTACAGCTGGCTTGGCTGTTGGGGGACAGGTTGTGGTTGAAGTGGTTTTTTCTTGGCCCGGCCTTGGAATGGAGATGCTTCAGGCCGTTAGGACAAGCGACTATCCGCTCGCTCAAGCGACCTTTCTGCTTCTGGCGGCCATGGTTTTGGCCATGAACTTTGTTGCCGATATTGTGTACAGTAAACTGGATCCTAGAGTCGCATACAAAAGGAATGTGTGAGTGATTATTGTGAAGAACCTATTCAGAACACTTTGGAGAATAATACGCAAAGACAGATTGGCTCTTGCCGGCTCGGTCTTCATGGTATTCATAGTATTGGTAGCGTTGTTCGCTCCTATTATAGCCACGCATGACCCAAATGCCATGAACTACATGGTGGAGGGGACTGCACTCTGGCTGAAAGAAGGAAGCTGGCGTCTTGAGGAAGGCATCGTTCTCAAAACTCTGAATTCGGTCGCCGTCTCTTCAACTGGTGAAGTCATCGCTGTGGGAGACAACGGTACTATAGTCCGTTTTTCGGCTGGCAAATGGAGTAGCATGGATTCTTCAACACTTGATACCTTGAATGGCGTTGCTTACATTGATTCCTTTGCCGTAGCTGTCGGCGAAAACGGAACTGCAGTGATATTTGATGGAAAACTGTGGAAGACTACCGATTCGGGTGTTACTGAGAATCTGAAATCAGTTGCCGCCTTTTCGAAGGCAAAGGCTCTGGCCGTTGGGGAATCTGGCACAGTAGTCTTGTGGGATGGCGACTCCTGGAAAGAGCTTGTTTCTGGAGTATCGGAGAACTTGAACGACGTTGCATTATTTAGCGAGGATTTTGGATTCGTAGTTGGAGACAGAAATGTGATTCTCGCCTTCGACGGAGAGAACCTTAAGAGAGAGATGGTGATGGGCTTCAGAGCCTTGTACGGAGTCGATATATTTGACACGCAATCCGCGATAGCAGTCGGAGAGCGAGGAACTATCCTAAGATACAACGGTCGGAACTGGCAGTCAATGTTCGGACCCGAGAACCGTGATATCAACTCGATAGTTATGACGGGCAAAGACTCGGCAATTGTCGTGGGTGGTCATGGTGTCGCCATGAGTCTTGAATCAGGTACATGGAAAAAGGCAAACACGGGTTATACAAGACACCTGAAAGACATAGGAGGCGAAGGTAATACTGTAATTGCAGTGGGTACCGACCCGTATGTAAACTCGCTTGCGAGACCCTCGTTTTCTCATCTCTTTGGAACAACTCACAACGGAAGAGATATTTTCAGTCAGGTAGTTTACGGCTCGCGAGCAGCCTTGCTTGTGGGACTGATTGCCGCCGTAATGGTTACTCTAATCGGGACAAATGTGGGAATCATCGCCGGATACTTCAAAGGTAGAACTGATAATATTCTCATGCGAATTGTCGATATAATGTATGCTCTTCCACTGGAACCATTTGCGATGATATTAGTTCTGATTACTAGACCCGGTATCGGTGTAATAATACTCTCAGTAGGTTTGCTAACGTGGAGAACGACTGCCAGAATCATCCGTTCTCAGGTTCTATCGATCTCGGCCAGACCTTTCGTAAAAGCAGCAAGGGTAGCGGGGGCAAGTGATTTCAGGATAATGTATGTCCATATTGCGCCTAATGTTCTTCCTCTTGCTTTTCTTCAGCTTGCCGTGGCAATGGCCTTTGCAATAACTGCCGAGGCAACACTGAGCTTTCTCGGACTTGGGCCTCCAAGAATCTACTCATGGGGAACAATACTTCACCAGGCAAGGCTTTCAGGAGCGTGGAGAACTGCCTGGTGGTGGATCGTTCCTCCCGGCATTCTGATAATGCTGACAGTAGTATCAGTCTTCTTCATTTCCAGAGCCCTTGAAGTCCTCACCAATCCGAGACTGGAGGTAGACAGAGATGCTTCTTAGAGTTGAAAACTTGAAGACATTCTATAGAGATTCCGGAAAGGATGTCAAGGCCGTAAACGATGTCTCTTTTTCTCTTGGAGCCGGTGAGACCCTTGGACTTGTTGGAGAAAGCGGCTGTGGAAAGACCACTCTTGCCAAATCGATAATGAGACTCATGGCTGCGAATTCGCGCATTGCAGGAGGAAGCATATATCTTGAAGATACTGATCTTGTGAAGCTTTCCGAGAGCCAAATGAATAGTATTAGATGGCAGAAAATAGCTCTTGTTACGCAAAGCGCGATGAATGCTCTCGATCCGGTCTATAGAGTGGGAGATCAGATGGTAGAAACCTTCAAGACCCACGTAGATATATCTTATCAAGAGGCAATGAGGAAATCTGCAGAACTGTTCAGCCTGGTCGGCCTCGAACACAAGAGATTGAAGGACTACCCGCATCAACTGAGTGGTGGTATGAGACAGAGAGTTGTCATTGCGATGGCACTTGCGCTAAACCCACAGCTAATTATCGCTGACGAACCGACAACCGCACTCGATGTAGTTGTTCAAGACGGCATTTTGAAGCAACTTGAACTTGTGCAGGCAGAACTCGGTATTTCCATGATACTCGTAACTCATGATGTTTCTGTGGTTGCGGAAATGGCCGATAGAATTGCAGTAATGTATGCCGGAAAGATCGCCGAACTCGGACCGAAAGAGGAACTCTTCAAAAGGCCGCTTCATCCGTACACAATGGGCCTGCTAAGTGCTTTCCCGACCCTTGAGAGCGCTAAGGGCGAATTGATATCTATTCCTGGAACGACACCTAATCTGGCTGACGACATTACAGGCTGTCTCTTTCAACCGAGATGCCCATTCTCAGATACCAGGTGTATTGAGGTTAGTCCGGACTTCAGGGAAATCTCTCCAGATCACCGCGTTGCCTGTCATTATGCAGAGAACGCTGTGGAATACAGAAAGAGGTCGGCAGATGAGGCAACCTGGAATCGGCAGGAAGCGGCTAGAATTTCCGAAGCAATCAGAAAGAAACGTTCAGAAGAGTCGAGTCTTCCGAGTGCGGCAGATTCGAAGCCCGTCCTTGAAGTTAAAGATATGAAGAGATGGTTCTACATTAACAGGGGTTTCGTTTCGTCGCTTTTTAGCAAAGAACGCAAAAAGGTACACGCGGTGGATGGTGTTACCTTTGCCGTAAAGAAAGGCGAGATACTGGGGCTCGCTGGTGAAAGTGGTTCAGGGAAGAGTACGACAAGTGAAATTATTAGCGGATTACAACCACAGACAAGTGGTGAAGTAGTCTACTTGGGAAAACCTGTAACGACAAGTCAGAAGGAAAGACTTGAGTTTCGCAGAAACGTTCAGATGGTTTTCCAAGACCCTTATGAGACACTCAATCCAAGATTCACCGTCGAGAGAACTCTTCTGGAACCTCTGCGGAATTTTAAAATAGGTACTGAAGGCAAGAGAAGAGAAATGATTCTTAAAGCTCTGGAACGAGTTGAACTCGCTCCCCCAGAAAGATACTTGCACAGGTATCCTCACGAGCTCAGCGGTGGACAGAGACAGAGAGTTGCGATAGCCCGAGCCATAGTCATCGAGCCCAAACTGCTCCTTGCAGATGAACCAGTCTCGATGCTTGATGTCTCAATCAGAGCCGGAGTCCTAAACCTATTTCGCCTCTTCAGGGAAGAGATGGATATGTCGATTATCTACGTATCTCATGACCTAGCAACGATAAGGTACATATGCGATAGGACTGCAATAATGTATCTTGGAAGAATATCGGAAATTGGACCGACAGAGAGTGTTATTGAAAACAAGATGCACCCTTACACTAAGCTCCTGTTATCAGCAGTTCCGAACCCCGATCTCGATGTGAAGAGAGTTAAGGTTGATGCAAGAGGAGAGATTCCTGATGCGATCGATCTGCCAAATGGGTGCAGATTCCATGCGCGCTGCAAGTATGCAATGAAGAATTGCGGATGGGAAGGAAGAGACGTAGAAAGACTAATCGAGTCCAGGAAACTGGCTGTGGAGATTGGTACTATCGGCAATCAAGAGGAGAGGAAGATACTGAGTTCAATAAAGGCTATTCATATAGATGGCACTTCCGCTGAGCTCACTGTAGATCGAAAATCGGCTTTTGATGTTAACCTTGAACCTTACATTAGAGACCTTGTTGAGAAAACCGGTAGCACAATGAATGAGGCGCTTAAAGAGATTCAGAATAAAGGCAGTAAAACTATAGCAGTCTTCGATAGAACCGAAGAGCCTGGTCTTTACGAAGTGGGAGATAATCATTACGCTTCGTGTTACTTATTCGATAGAGATCCAAGTTCATAGTTCGACGAAGTCCGTGTTTCCACTAAAAGCTTTTGCACCAGTAGGTTTTATAGTCATACGATTGCAGAGAGATCAGTCAGGAAGTCTGTAATCTCCGAGTCTTCGGATTCGAAGAAATCTTCGGGTATCGTATCGTTGATCAAAAGCCCGTCTTTCATGAACAGAACTCGACTGGCTATATTTCTAGCGAAACCGACTTCGTGAGTAACAATTATCATAGTTCTTCCTTCAGCCGAAAGCCTCTTTATAACTCTCATTACTTCGCCGACAAGCGAAGGATCAAGTGCAGAGGTAGGTTCATCTAGTAGTACTATTGCCGGTTCCATGACGAGTGCCCTTGCTATACCCACTCTCTGTTGTTGGCCACCAGATAGTTGAGACGGATAGTTCGTGATTTTGTCACTCAACCCTACCTGTCCGAGTTGCTTTGCAGCGATCTCCCTAGCTTTTCGCCAGTTTTCTCCCCTAACTTTCACTAAGGGAAGCGCTACGTTATCCACGACTCGCAAGTGGCTTACGAGATTGAACCTTTGGAAGACGAACCCGACTTTAGATCTGAAATGCCTGATCGACTTTCTGTCTGACTTCACAGGATTGCCTCCAAAGAGAATCTGACCGGAGTCAGGATCTACGAGTCTGTTTATACATCTTAACAATGTCGTCTTTCCAGCACCAGAAGGCCCTAGAATTGCTATTACATCGCCTTTCCTGACCTCAAAGGAAACATCTTTTAGCACCTTAAGCTCTCCGAATGATTTCGAGAGATTCTCTATTCTAAGTATCTCTTTATCTTTCATGGTATAACCATTCTCCTT
>LVBU01000318.1 GCA_001603185.1 Thermotogales bacterium Thermo_02
GGCGATGAGGGGCACGAACAGGCATTATGTATATGCATACTATACAAACAATTATTTGACAAGACAAGTGAATAAGCAATAGAATTGTCCTGGATATAGTCAATTGGGGGGATTGTCTTGAATATTGATCAGGCAACTGGAAGGCTATTCCTTATAGGTATTCCGGGAACTGAGATAGATGAAGAGACTGAAAATATCCTGCGCGATATTAGGCCCGGAGCGATTATCCTGTTCTCGAAGAACATAATTGACGCTGATCAAGTAAGGGCATTGATTGAAGATGTTAACAGAGTTCTTGGCTATCAGGTGGCCGTAGCGATAGATCAGGAAGGTGGAATCGTCACCAGACTCAGAGAGGGCTTTTCGGTCTCTCCAGGAGCAATGGCACTCGCGGCAACTGGCAGGGTTGAGAATACCTATGAAGCCTCGAGGATAATGGCAATGGAAATGAAGGCCCTTGGAGTTAACTGGAATCTTGCACCGGTAGTCGATATAAACTGCAATCCCAGGAATCCGGGAATCGGGGTCCGCAGCTTCGGTGATACCGCTGGAAAGGTCATAGCCCACGCCACTGCATTTGTAAATGCAATGAGAGCCGAAGGAGTCATGAGTTGCCTGAAACACTTCCCCGGGAAAGGAAGGGTAAGCGTTGATGCTCATATAGACCTTCCAACTCTGGACGTCCCTCTTTCCACTATCATGGAAGATGAGCTACGACCTTTCAGAGAAGTCCCGGTAGATTCAATGATGCCGTCTCATATATACATGCCACAGTTGCAGCACAGCAGAGTCCCCGCTTCGATGTCGCGCGAAATACTCACCGATCTAGCAAGAGAAACTCTTGGATACAGGGGGATTCTGGTAGCCGACGACCTCGGAATGGGCGGAGTGAGCAACTACTTCTCGCCAGAAGAGGCGGCGGTAGAGGGATTAAGGAGCGGTATGGACTACCTCACTTACTGCCACAATCCCGATGTTCAAAGAAGAGCAAAGAGGGCCCTTATAAAGGCTGTCGAGTCTTCACCCGAACTCGGAAGAAGACTTGAAGAGTCTCTCGAAAGAGTAGAAATCTTCAGAAGAAAGGCCTCCTCCGTTGAGCGCGGCTCTCTTGAGTGTATAGGGACTTCGGAAAACCGCCGCAAAATGCAGGCGATTTCCGACGAGTCGATCACGACAATCCTGGAAGATAGTTCACTTATCCCTTTGCCAGTGGAGAGCATAACGGCAATATATACTGTAAGACTCTCAAGACAGATCCAGGTCGAGGACGGACCAAAGAGAGGCACCCCCGGCGTTGCCAGGGAGCTGGCTCAAATGGTAGATAGTCCCCTAATCGATTTTGACACGAAACTCTCCGTTGAAGAAGCGACAAAGCTTGCGGAATCTGCCCCCAGGAAGGGAGTAAGGATAGTCTTCACAGAAAATGCTCATCTCTCAGACGGGCAGCGAACACTGTTAACATTGCTTTCTCAGAAGACTGGCAGGTTACTGGTCATCGCGCTCAGAAATCCTTATGACGCGTTCATCGAAGGGGTTAAGAATGCCGTCCTGTGCTACGGGTATGAGACTGTCTCACAGAAGAGTCTTATAAAGGTTTTACACGGCGAGATACGGGCCACAGGTGTTCTACCAGTTGAAGTTCCACAGGAGGTTTGAAGATGAGATTCGAAAAGCTAGAAACCGAAAAGTCTAATCCCAGGACAAAGAATCTGGACGAGCTTTCAACACTCGAAATGCTGAGAGTTATGAATGAAGAGGATGCTACAGTTCCGCTTTCGGTAAGAGAAGTGTTGCCCGAGATAGCCTCTGCAGTAGATCTCTGTGTCGAATCAATAGGGACTGGCGGCAGAATAGTCTATGCAGGGGCAGGAACGAGCGGCCGTCTGGGCGTACTCGATGCGGCGGAGGTAGTCCCGACCTTCGGAGTCTCGAAAGACCTGTTTGTGACTCTTCTAGCCGGAGGAAGCGACGCGTTGACCAATGCAATAGAGCAGGCAGAAGATAGCGAAGAGCTGGGAGTCCGGGAAATCGAGAAGTCTTCAATAACTGAAAGGGATGTAGTTGTAGGTATTACCGCTTCGGGGAGAACACCATTTGTCGGAGGCATACTCAAACACGCAAGAAGGATAAAGGCAAAGACGGTCCTTATCTGTAATGTCGCAGATTCCTCTCTTAAAGCTTATGCAGACGTTACAATAGCGGTTCGTACCGGTCCGGAGGTTATCACCGGAAGTACTAGACTGAAGGCGGGAACGGCTCAGAAAATGGTGTTGAACATGATAAGTTCGATAACTATGGTAAAGGCAGGACGCGTCTTCGGAAACTACATGATAGGTGTAAAGATACTCAACGAAAAACTTGTGGATAGAGCTACAAGAATCATCTCCGAAATCAGCGATCTCCCTTATAACGAATCTGCCAGAATACTTGAAGAATCAGGAAGAGAAGTCCCGCTAGCTATACTAATGGCTCTAACTGGTATAGAGAGAGAAGAGTGCGAAGTGGTTATGAAGAGAAATAAGGGGAATGTCAGATCGTCTTTGAGAGAGCTTGGAGGAGCGGTTTGAAAGAAGTCGTAGTCCCAATATACTACCGTATATACAGAGAACTGAAGGAGAGAATCTCCAGGGGACTCTATTCAGGAAAGCTTCCAACAGAGAAGGAGCTGTGCGCCGAGTTCGAAGTCAGCAGACTGACGCTTCGCAGAGCGCTCGATGAGCTGAAGAGGGAACTGCTTATTGAATCGTCTAAGGGTCGGGGCACTTTTGTGCTTCGCCAGAAACGCGAGGAGAGCATCGGGTCACTGACAGGATTCACTGAAGAGGCTTCAAGAGACGGAAGAGCAGCGGAGTCTATTGTGCTGGAGAACAGAATTGCAACTCCGCCTGAAGATATAGCCGAACTATTCAAGATGCCGAGAAATGGTATGGTGGTTCTGCTGAATAGAGTAAGATATCTCGATGGCGAACCTTACGGTCTGGAGCGTGCCTTTATAAACCCGATTGTGGACATAAGAGTCCTCAACATAGTTGAAAAGGACATGTCCAGAGAGTCTCTGTATTCGATACTAAAGGACGAACTCCAGATAGTCCTCGGTTTTGCCCAGGAATCCATAGAGGTCTGTAAGATCACCAAAGAAGATGCGAAGCACCTGAAAGTAAGCGAGGAAACATATGGAATTCTCAGAGATCGCCACACCTACACAAGCAGTGAACTGTGCGTCGAAGTCGTAAGATCAGTTTACAGAGGCGATCGATACAAACTGAAAGTCGTCAGGAGAGTCGAATGAACTCCGGTTCAACTAAAAGTGTGATCGCCATGGACGGTGGCGGAACTAACTTGAGAGTGTCAGGAATCTCAAAGGGGCGTCTCTTCAGGAAAAGTTACAAAACCGGAGTGAACCTGACTGCCGTGGAGTCCGAAGAACTTATAAAGACTTTTCTGGCGGTCAGAGATGATTTCTGGATACCGGATATGCTCCTCGCAGCCTTTTCCGGCGCGGGAGATCGACCTAGAGAAGAGAAACTGACCAGCGCGTTGAAGGCCGTCTTTGATGGTACGAGTATCGAAGTTATTATGGATATTGAGGGTCTTTACAGGGCCGCGGTCGGTCAGGGCAAAGGTATCGTCGTTATCTCGGGGACTGGCTCTACTGTTTACGGGCACGACAGTGAGGGAAACCCGGTAAGGGCAGGCGGTTGGGGGCACGTCTTCGATGACGAGGGAAGTGGTTACTGGATATCAAAAGAGATAATCACCCGCGCCCTGAGACACAGAGATGGCTTGTTGCCCCATGATCCCATTTTTGATTTACTGCTGGAATTTTATGAAGTCGAGTCTATAGAGAAACTGGTCAACCTCACTATCCAGAAGGATTTCAAGACCAGGATAGCATCATTCAGCAGGGTAGCCCTTGAAGAAACCACTCCTCTTTCAGTCGAAGTCATAGAAGAAGGAATAAGAATCCTCGCGGGGAGGACTCTTAGAGTGTTGGATATTATTGGCGGTACAGATATCATTTACATTCATGGCGGTTCTTTCAAGTCGAGCTATTTTCTCAAAAGATTTGAGGATCTCGTCAAAGGGTACAAGACTTCGCTTTTTGACGGAAATATCGACGAGATATTGGCTTACCAGATTTTCGAGAGATTCAATAAAGAATGAACTCTCTTATTAATTCTGCGAAATCCCTTTCTTCATCTTTCCAGAGGCTTTCAAGGTCCTTTGAAGTCGCTCCCTCTTCAATACTCTTCCCTGTCTCTTATACACAT
>LVBU01000319.1 GCA_001603185.1 Thermotogales bacterium Thermo_02
GTATCCTTTTGGAGAGTCGTGTATTGTATTATTAATATAACATCATATCATCAACAGAGCTCCGTTGTTCCGGATAATCGAGGTGGTGAAAATATGGAAGACAGGATCGTAATCTTTACCGATGGCAGCAGAAAGATCCTCTACAACTCGATCATGATTCTCTTCTCGCATACCGAAGCGGGCCCGGATAGTGTAGATCAAATTGATCTTGAAGACTATAAGGCAGCGATTGTGGACGTGAAGAATCTTGAAGAAGGATTCGAAATCTCCGGAAGAATAAGATCGATAAGGCCGGATCTTCCTTTGTTGATAATCAACGATTTCGAAAAACCTGCGGACCGGTTCTTCTTCACAAAAATAAAGGGCTTCGGTCAGATAAGAATCCTGAATATGAGGCGGGTTGGTTATGAAGAGGAGCTGCTTGAGAATACTCAAAACCTTCTCCATCCCGAGTATCCGAGCACAAAAAATGATATCGCGATAATCCTGCCAGTGTATAACGAGGAGAAGAGGTTCAACTACGTCTATAACTTTGTAAGAAAACTCGAAAGACTGCTTGAGGAAGCCTTCATAAATGCAACCATTTACTTCGTCAATGACGGGAGCAAAGATAACACCGAAAAGATGGTTCAAATGCTTTTGAAGGAACATTCAGATCGAACCGAGTACGTATCCAGAGGTTTTATAGCGGCACAGAATCTCTCGATGAACACGAGAAAGGCCGGTACATATATTGAAGGCATAAGAACTATAGATGCAGATATACTGCTGTTTGTGGATGCAGACGATTCGTTTGTCATAGATGATATAGCCCTTATGATAAACATTTTGCGGGAAGGCTACTATGACATGGTCGTCGGATCGAAAGATCTTACGGCCGAAAACCGGCCACCTTTGAGAAGGCTGCTCTCCTTCGCAAAAAGGCTTCTGACTAAATCCATGCTTCCAAAAGGAGTTTATGATTCTCAGACCGGCTTGAAAGCAATGAAGTCAACAACTGCGAAATACATAATTCCATACTTACATATGAACACCGGCCTTGCCATAGATTTGGAAATCTTGCATCTCGCCAGAAAACTGGATTTCAGAGTCCTGCAGATTCCTGTAACCTGCATCGATCGAGAAGGATCGCACGTCGATGTGGTCAAGGACTCAATAGCCTTTTTAAAGAACATTTTCAGGATACGGAAGAACAATAAGAAGGTAAGGATAGACAGTACAGAAGTCAAGGGAAAGTGAAGAGATGACATACAGTCTTGAAGGCATGAAATCGAAAATCGATGAATACATCTCGTCTTCAGTCATTGCTGCTGGATTCGATATCCCTTTCATCGTTGACTCGTTGCTCGGCGTTCTGGTGCTCGAGATGAATGACAGGAATAAACCTCTTAGACCACTCTATGCAAATCCCGCCTTCTTCGACATCGTTGAATTGAACAATGAGAAAGCTATCTCTGAAGCTACCAATAAAATGTTCTGCTGGCTTAATGAGGGAGAGGCTTACGGAGCGCTCATAGACTCTATAAGTAACAGAAGAGAGATCAAGATCAGTTTTGATGGAAAGAAAGAGGATGGTTACAGGTTCTATATGGATTTGCTTTCCTTTCCTCTGAAGAGCGGCGATTACGATACAGATCTATCTATTTGCCTGTTTGAAGATATGACCGCGAAGAAGATGGCAGAGGAGATTCTTTTTAGAAAAGACAATCTGCTCGAGACAGTTTCGAAAGCGACTTCGATACTTCTCTCCACAGGAAGAATTGAGGATAATATCGACTCGGCACTTAGAATCCTCGGTGAAGGAGGAATAGCAGATCGCATATACGTATTCAGGAATCATCCCCATGATCCGACAGGAGTGCCCGCTGTAAGTCAGGAATTCGAGTGGTGCAGACCTGGAATAGAACCACAGATAGATAACCCGGCACTGCAGAACCTCCCGTGGATTGAGGCCGGATATGAACGCTGGTACAGAGAGCTGACAAACAACGGACATATTATCGGTCCTATAGAGTCCTTTCCTCCTCAAGAACAGGAGGTCCTAAGAGAGCAGAGTATCGTCTCTCTTCTCATTGTCCCGGTCTTTGTAGAGAGCAAATTCTGGGGAATGACGGGATTTGATGATTGCACTTACAAGCGGGAGTGGTCCAGAAGTGAAATAGATCTACTCAGGACAATGGCTTCAAGCATAGGGGGAGCTATACGTCTGAAAGAAGCTGAGAGCAATCTTAAAAAAGCCATTATCCAGGCGCAAGAATCATCAAAGGCTAAGACAGAGTTTCTAGCGCACATGAGCCACGAGATAAGAACACCGATGAACGCGGTCCTTGGGATGGCAGAATTGCTTTCGGAAACTAAATTGGATCCGGAGCAGCGCAAATACATCTACACGCTTTCCAATGCCGCCAGAAACTTGCTCGCACTCATCGACGACGTCCTCGATATATCGAAGATCGAGGCGGGAAAGATAGAATTGAATGACATTCCGTTTGATCTTGCGACACTTATGGAAGAGATAGAAGCGATGTTCAGCCTCAAAGCCAAACAGAAAGGCCTGATTCTGGAAGTCACAATCGATCCGCACTGTCCTAAAAGGCTAATTGGAGACCCTGATAGAATAAGGCAGGTGTTGGTTAATCTCGTAGGAAACGCTATGAAATTCACCTCCGAGGGCAGCGTATTGATCGAAATCTCTGGAAAAAAGACCGGGGGCCATGCAATCATAAATTTCACGGTAAAGGATACTGGGATTGGAATATCTGGAGAACATTTGGACAGGCTCTTCGAGAAATTCTCTCAGGCCGACAACTCGATAAACCGCAGATACGGGGGAACCGGTCTTGGCCTCGCCATATGTAAGGCAATAGTCGAGATTAGTGGTGGAAAGATCTCCGTGAGTAGTCTTCCGGGTAAAGGGTCAGCGTTTTCTTTCGACATGCGTCTGGGTATTGACAGAAGAGGTTCTTCCAGAAAGTCTGGAGGATCTTTTGCGGAAAAGACTGTGGTCTTGGTAAATGGAACTAATCAGAGCAAGGAAACCGAAGGTATTTTGAGAGAGCGTTTTGGTAAGGTGCTCCTTGCATACAGTCTGGAAGAAACTTGCGACATTTCGCACAATGAGAAGGTCAGTGCGGTTATTGTGGACGGCATTGAGGAGAAAGAACTCGGAAGAATTGTCGATTGCTCCAGACTTTCGGGCCTGCCAGTGCTATTCCTTCTTGAGAAAGAACCGAAGGAGAGACTCTCCGAAAAACAGACGTACATATTCAAACCATACGAGCGTTCCAGGTTATTGAAGACTCTTGATTATCTTCTTACAGCTTCAGGAGCTGTGTATGGTCCTGAAAAAGACAGGTTTATGGAGAAGAGAACTGATTCAGTCAAGAGAATCCTTCTCGTAGACGATTCGACGGACAACCGTCTGCTTATAAAGGCCTATTTGAAGAAACAGCCTTTTGAAGTTATAGAGGCAGTAAATGGCAGCGAAGCCGTAGAGCTTTTCGCAAAAGATAACTATGATCTTGTATTGATGGATATTCAAATGCCTGTACTTGATGGTTACTCTGCAACCATGGAAATTAGAGAACTCGAAAGGTCAAAAGGCAAAAACAGGACGCCCGTTCTGGCTTTGACGGCTCACGCATATGCCCGGGACATACAGAAGAGCCTGGATGCCGGTTGCGACGACCATCTCACGAAACCGATAAGAAAGCGCGAGTTACTCGAGAAGCTTGGCGAGTACCTAAAGGAGGATGTACATGGAGAGGATAATAGTTACGGTCGAAGCTGATCTTGAGGATCTAATAGAAGGCTTTATAGTGAACAGGCAACTAGACACAGAGAAACTGCATCAGGCAATAGCTGAAGATGACTTCGAGACCATAAGAATCATCGGACATACAATGAAAGGCATTGGCTCGGGCTATGGTTTTGACTTCATATCTATCCTGGGTGCAAAGATAGAGAATTCTGGTATTCAGCAGAACAAAATGGCGGCGGAAATGGCTCTGGATATGCTCAACTGGTATCTTGGAAAGATAAGAACCGAAATCTATGGAGAGGGATGAGCTTATGGAAAGGACTGTTCTATTTGTAGACGATCAGAGAGAGATATTGCAGCTCCTGGAGAGAATGCTCAATAATGAGCCTTACAATAGTCTATTTGCGACCAGCGCCTTTGAAGCCTTGAAGATATTGGAAGAGAGAACCGTCGATGTTCTCGTGACAGACATAATCATGCCCGAGATCGGAGGTCTCGAACTGATTATGCGTGTTAAGGAAAAATACCCTCAGATTGTGAGAGTCATCCTTTCCGGATATGCACAGATACCCTCTATACTGTCGGCGATTAATACCGGAGACATCTACCGGTTTATAACTAAACCCTGGAAAGTGACCGACGAAGCAAAGAAAATCATCAGAGACGCATTGGATTACTCAGAGTTCCAGAAGCATAAGTCTTGTCGCGAAGACTCGGGAGTAACTAGCTTCGACATTAATGAACTGCGAAAACTCCTTGATAGCTGCGGTCTGCCTTATGTTTTGCTGTCAGAATCGAGCGAAGTGATTCTCTCCTCGAGCGACCTTGAAGGAGAGGCACTCGGACAGTTTCTGAGCGAGAACCATAGAAGCATAATTTCAGTCAATGGGGAGAGTAGATTACTGTTCTGATTCTCCATCTTAATTCTATAACGGGGTGAATGTTGCTTAAGCCGCTGGAGGATATCGAAAAAACGGGAAGAACGCCGCATAAGCCAATAATCGCGATAACAATCGGTGATGTCGCCGGAATAGGTCCCGAGATCGTTTGCAAGGCCCTGCTGGATAGAAGAATCTACGCAATTTGCAGACCGGTCGTCATTGGAGACAGGCGTGTTATCGAAAGAGAGATTGTGAGAAATGAGCTCAATCTCTCAATCGAGTCAGTCTCTTCGCCCGAAGAAGCGAGATTCAAACCCGGAACAATGGCGTTGATAGACCTGGCGAATGCTGAAGGCCATGACTTAGAAATGGGAAAGGTCAGCAGTCTCTGTGGCCGTGCGGCCTACGAGTACATAGCGAAATCCGTAGAACTGGCTCTTTCAAGTAAGGTCTCCGCCGTTGCTACAGCACCGATAAACAAACTCTCTCTTAAAGCTGCAGACATTTCTTATACGGGGCATACAGAGATATTCGCCGCGCTCACCCGAACCGATGATCCGATAACAATGTTCGAGATACCCGGTGAGATGCGTGTCTTCTTTCTTTCAAGGCATGTCTCTCTTCTCAAGGCCTGCGAACTGATCAAGAAGAAAAGAGTTTTCGAGTATATTCGCAAGTGTTCTAGACTTCTGAAGGCGATCGGCTGCCAGGAGAGCGGACCGCTCGGAGTGGCTGCTCTGAATCCACATTGTGGCGAAGGAGGTCTGTTCGGAACAGAGGAACTCGATGAGATAATTCCGGCCATTGAAGAAGCAAAGAAGCTGGGAATAGCAGTAGAGGGACCAATTGGCGCCGATTCTATCTTTGCCCTCGCAAGAAAGGGCGTTTTTTCGGCAGTTCTTTCCATGTACCATGATCAGGGGCATATAGCTACAAAGACTCTTAGCTTTGAGGGGACGGTATCGGTTACCCTGGGAATGCCTTTTCTCAGAACTTCAGTAGATCATGGGACTGCCTTTGATATAGCCGGAACGGGTACAGCAAGTCCGGTGAGCATGGTAGAAGCCATAAAACTGGCCGCTCTCTATTCCAGAGACATACACCCGACGAATCCTAATTACATATACTGAAGTCAAACTATGGACGACTGACAACGTTGAACGCCTGTGATCATTCCTGTTCAACGTCTTTCAAAGCTTATGATCTCGGTGGAATATATTGTAT
>LVBU01000320.1 GCA_001603185.1 Thermotogales bacterium Thermo_02
GTACTATCTTCTCTACAGCAAACTCTATCGAGACTTCTCTGCCATGGCCGGGCAGAAGGCTCTTTATACCGGAGTCTTTTAGTCTTATTAGACTCTCCAGAACCGCTTCACGACTTATCGCATAGAAGGGCATCGTTCCGAACGCCGGCATGATGAGGTCTCCAACCACGCATTGTTCTCCCGCGCAGAAACTCATACAGTCCTTCGTATGGCCCGGAGTCGCCTTCGCGTGTAAGCCTGCTTTGAGCTCATCACCGTCTTCAATAATCAAATCAACCATTACGGGAGTACATCTGCCTTTCTTCGCAAATGAATTGAAGACTCGACCAAGGAACGTCGCAGGTATCGTCTGACCCTGCGATCCCGTCTCCATAGATGCAGCTGCACCTCCAGATGAGGCAACCTTCATACCGTATTCTTTCTTGAGTCTCTGTGCACCACCAAAGTGATCGGTATGTGCGTGTGTTATATAGAGCCACTGAATCCTTCTGACGTCAACAGATATCTCATTCAGTCTTTTTATAATCCTATCGAACTGAGATTCCAGGCCGCAATCTACGAGAACTGCTTCACCGGTTTTTTCGTCTTCAAGATAATAGGCATTGTTCAGTCCAAGGTTCAGTCTCTCTATCCTCATCGAATCACCTCCAGCGATATTGATCGATTTTACCCCTTTGAGAGTCATATGAAAAAGGAGATGATAGATATGTACGGAAAGGCAGTTGAGTTTCCCGCTTCCGGAAAGTGGCTTAATGTTGACAAACCAATGACTCTGGAAAGCCTTAAGGGACAAGTGGTATTGTTGGACTTCTGGACATACTGCTGCATAAACTGTATACATGTTCTTGAGGAGCTCAAGTGGCTTGAAAAGAAGTTCGCAGAGAGCCCCTTTATTGTTATTGGAGTGCACACGCCCAAGTTTGAGAACGAAAGACTGGAGGAGAACATCGAGGCTGCAATCAAGAGATATGAGATAAGTCACCCTGTGTTTGTAGATAACGACTACTATCTCTGGGATCGCTATCTCATTAGGGCATGGCCTTCATTCGTGCTTCTATCACCTGATGGCAGGATTCTCTCGAAGACCTCTGGCGAAGGCAGACGCGAATACCTTTCTCTGGAAGTATCTAAAGCTCTTGAAGAGGGAAGAAAAAGGGGAACTCTAAGTCCAGAGAAACTGAAGGTAGAAACCTCTTTGAAAAGAGATCCGAAAGTTCTTTTCTTTCCGGGCAAGATAGCCTTTGATGAGTCTGATAGGCTTTTCATAAGCGACTCTAACAACAACAGAATACTGGTAACGCATCTCGAAAACCCCTTTAGAGCGAGGATTGTTGATACCATAGGAAGCGGCAGCGCGGGAATGCTCGACGGAGAATTCGATCGAGCCTCTCTGAAAAAACCACAGGGAATGGCGTTTGTAGATAACGATCTTTACATAGCAGATACCGGCAACCATTCAATACGCAAAGCCAACTTGAGTAACCGAAAACTCTCGACGGTCTCGGGTGATGGCCTCCAGGGATATAATTGGAAGTATTCAGGGCCAGCCAATAAGGCGCGCCTGAACTCACCCTGGGACCTTTTCTATAATGATAAGAACATCTACGTAGCCATGGCGGGAACACACCAGATCTGGAAACTCAATCTCGAAAATGCCACTATCGAAGCCTTTGCCGGAAGCGGTGTGGAAGATCTTATCGATGGCCCTGTGGGAGATTCCGGTTTTGCACAGCCGAGCGGACTCTTCGTTGAGAACGGCAGAGTGTATGTGGCTGACTCTGAGGTCTCTGCCATAAGGTTCATAGATCTCCAGAGGAATACTGTTCACACTGTGGCCGGTAACGGTCTTTTCTCTTTCGGCCATGTGGACGGTCTTTTGAATTACGCGCTCCTCCAACATCCCATCGGTATCGGTGGAGACGGTGAGTATCTATATATTGCCGACACGTATAATCACGCTATTAGAAAGATAGATCTTAGGGCGCGCAGAATAGAGACACTGATAAGCACTTCCAATGATGGAGTCTGTAGTATCGGAGAGACGAATTGCGATTTTCTGGGGCTGTTTGAACCAAACGATGTGAAACTCCGTAAAGGATTACTTTACATAGCCGATACCAATAACCATATCATAAGAGTCTTCGATCAGAGCAAAAAACTGCTTCATGACCTCGAAGTAGTTTATAATGAAAATATCCTCTCCAACTGAGGTATCATTGTATCGGGACTTCTCGTAACGGGGGTGATGCTATGAAACGCTGTTTTATAGTTATCTTTTTGATTGCCATGGCAGGTCTCTCTTTTTCAATTGATATTGACCTGGGGGTCGCCGTAGATGTTACTCAGGCGATGGAACAGACACTTGGATGTGCTCAACTGGCAATTATGGCAAATGTTGGAGTTTTCGCTTTCGATATTCCCTTTGCCCAGGTTTGGCCGTCTGAAAGACGGATCGAGTATATTGATCCATTGCAGAGCTACGCGGGACTGAATTTCAAACTTCCGATAACTATTCTGTACGTCAAAGTGAATCTCGGTGTTCAAATCGCGGGAGTGCTCGATCTCCTTGGTGGCAAAATCGAGGGTTGGGATTTGCCATCCAAGGCGAGAGTGGCTCTCGGAGTTTCTGATTCGGGGTTTTTCCTGGAAGGCGGATTTAGTGCCGAGTTTACCCCAACATTAGACAGGCTTAACTTCTGCCCATATGCGGCCATAGGAGTAGTCTTCTAGCAGGCTTTTCGTAATTCGATGCTAACTACCCACAGCTGTTGAACCAAGAAAGCGGTTCTCTATTCTTGAGTTGTTCTTTCAATTTCGATCATACAAACTGTGTGCGGCTTGAGCAAAAGACGCTTTGTGAATTTTGAGCCACTGAATTCGCTTTCATGGGAGCTCGGCTTACTACCTCTTATCAGTTCTTCTTTATCTATGGAAAACAGATAATCCGATTGGCCTCTTTGAAGCCAGAGATCGAAAACGGAGTTCTCTCTTGTGAGATAAGTCTCTATCACCCTATAACTCCCGGAATCGAGTTCGACTTCGATTTCTACTTCCCTTTCCTTCTCCTGGAATATATCGTATCTAGCGGTAGGAGAGAGTTTTGATCGATCGCCGTTTGCGAAACCTTCATCGTAATGACAGTAATTCCACAGCATAACTTGAACGGTCTCTCCGCTCTTGGTTACCATGTAGTCCTCTCCTCTGTCTACAAGTAGTTCGCCAAGTCTCGAGAGAAGAAAAAAGGCATTATATGAGGGTTTCTTCAGTCCTATCTGATTTATCAGGCCGAATCCTCCATGAAAGAGCTCTCCGGGAATCTGCACTTCCTCAAATATGTCGGTAAATGTCCAGAACCCCAAAGAATTTGCAGTGCCAATAGCCGCGATCATGTTGTGAACTATGAAGGTGGCCATGAATTGAGTATCATGAACAAGATCCCACGGTAGAAAAGACGAATTCCACTCGGTGGCGTGGATCTCGGCATCGCCAAACCCGTATCTTTCAGAAGCGGCCTTCAACCACTTCAGATCGTCTGCGGTGCTCCATTTGTCTCTGTAAACGAGTACTCTATTACCATCATCGCCAATAGGCCAGGCATTGGGATAAGGGTGCGAAGATATGAAATCCATAGGCAGGCCTTCGCTACTGCAGAAATAGAGAAACTCTTCAACCCACGGAGCCTTCCCGTGAGTGAAATTCGAGGTCGCCGGGCCCCCAACTCTCAGTTCTGGATCTATCTTCTTGAGCACCTTCGCAGTGGTTCTATACAGCTCAAAGTAGTCCTGCATGTCGCCCGCCCAGAAGTATTCGCGCAGATTCGGCTCATTCCAGACCTCGAAGTACCACTTCCTGACTTCTTCAAGTCCATAACGGAGAATACAGTGGTTAACCGTCTCCTCCACAAGCAGAGCCCACTTCTCGAGACTTTTCGGAGGAGTTATCCCGCCCTTCCACCAGAAGCAAGTCTCTTCCCCCGAGCGAAGATCGAACGGCATAAAACCCAGTTCAAGAAACGGTCTCAATTCAATAGACAGAAGAAAGTCAATAAGTGAATCCAGATAATGAAAATTGAATACCGGTTCCCCGGAGACCTCTCGGTAGATCATCATATCGTCGTGAAAGATTCCGTGAAACCTTATGTATTCAAAACCGATTTCTCGCTGTACTTCAGCTAACTGGTCTCTCCAATCGGCAAATAGACCCTCTTTTGCGCGGCCGGCGGTGATTAGCTTTTTCCAGTAAGGCTTCAACTTCACACCGCTTCGC
>LVBU01000321.1 GCA_001603185.1 Thermotogales bacterium Thermo_02
CCATTGTACCCAATCCACCGCTTGTTATATGCGAACGCGGATGATTGAATTTATAATATTGCGCAGTCCACATTTGATTTTGACCAACGTCCGTAACAACAACCGCTTCACCATTTGTAAGATCAGATAATTTTGATATTACAAATTCTGAACGAAGGCGGCCGTCATTATTATCGTATCCTAAAGGACATTCTTCTTTCCATTGATTTATTTGATCCCACCATTCATCTATGTTTGGTTTTTCGGTCATTTCAGAAGCGAGCTCTGCTAAAACATGTTTTACATCACCAACTATTGGAAGATCAACTATGACATTTTTATCAATACAGGTTGGATCAATATCTACGTGAATTTTATAAGCGCCGGTCGCGAACGTTTCAAGTTTGCCTGTAACACGATCATCGAAACGCGCGCCGAGTGAAACAAGGAGATCACAATTATTTACAGCTTGATTAGCATAATAAGTTCCGTGCATTCCAAGCATTCCGAGTGATTGCGGTTCGGTTCCTGGGAAAGCTCCCAATCCTTGAAGAGTCATTGTAACTGGAAGATTATTTTCTTTTGCGAGAATTTGAAGTTCGCGATGACCGCCGGACATAATAACCCCGCCGCCAACATAAAGTAACGGACGTTTTGCTTTCATCAGCATTTGCGCGGCTTTTTTAATTTGATTTTGATGGCCGAACAATTTCGGTTTGTAACCGCGCATTTCAACTTGCTCGGGATATCTAAATTCGCAAACACTGTTAATTACATTTTTTGGAAGATCAACAACTACAGGGCCCGGTCTTCCAGTCGAAGCTATATAAAATGCTTTCTTAATAGTTTCAGCTAATTCATTTACATCGCGAACTAAAAAATTATGTTTTGTAATCGGGCGTGTTATTCCAACAATATCAGCTTCCTGAAAAGCATCATTGCCAATCAAATGCGTAGCGACTTGCCCTGTAAATACAACTATCGGAACGGAATCCATGTATGCGTCAGCGATACCTGTAACTGTGTTTGTTGCACCCGGTCCGGATGTAACTAGCACAACACCCACTTTACCAGTTGCTTTTGCGTAACCTTCAGCCATATGTGTGGCGCCTTGTTCGTGGCGCACGAGAATATGATTTAGAAAATCAACATCATAAAGTTTTTCATAAATCGGTAAAGTGGCGCCGCCGGGATAGCCGAATATAATTTCAACACCTTCCTGTTTAAGGCATTCAAAAAATATTGAAGCGCCGGACATTGTTTTCTTTTTAGAG
>LVBU01000322.1 GCA_001603185.1 Thermotogales bacterium Thermo_02
TATTTATGAATCAAAACGGTAATAATTCAAAAAAACGACTGGCTTTCCGGAAGAATTGAAAGCCTCGTGCTTCAATAGGCAAGCGGTACGTGTTAAACTCATATAGTTCGTCATCCTTACTGTGGAGGATACAATGCACTATAGCCTTCTAAAATCGTATCTGAATATCGATGAAGCCAGAGATATAAGGAAGAGTCTACTTGTTATGGCTTTACCTGCAATTGGGGAGAATGTTCTTCAAATGTTGCTCGGAATATCCGATACTGCCTTCCTCGGCCATTACGACTGGCGAGTGATGACGGCCGTCGGTACTGCCAATCAGGTGATATTCATATTCCAGGCTGTCCTTGTAGCACTCTCCACTGGCTCCATGATTCTTGTCTCAAATAGCTATGGAGCCGGCAACAGAGAGAGACTCAACTCAATAGCATGGCACGCTGTCTATCTGAGTATCGGTACAGGGATAGTGCTTTCTATAGGTTCAATCTTCTCCGGGGGACTGCTGGGCCTGTTCTTTCCGGCAAGCGATGAGTTTATGCTCACTAATGGAAACCAGTATCTAAGGATAATTATGGCAGGATTTCCCGCAATGAGCATAATGATAGTCCTCGGAGCTACCCTGCGTGGAGCCGGTGACACAAAGTCTCCGCTCATCGTTGCTGCGATTGCCAATGGACTGAACATCTTCCTCGACTACGGACTGATATACGGTAAGTTTGGCTTCCCGGAAATGGGTGCCACCGGAGCCGCCCTCGCGACAGTGTTTTCCAGAGTCGTCGGATCTGTGATAATTGTCTTTTTGCTGTTCAGAAACAAAAACCTCGCGCTCAAGAGAATTCCGCAGAGGTTTTCGGCGTGGATAACCAGAGAAGTTCTATCACTTGGGTTTCCAGCTTCGATAGAGAACCTTGGCTTTTCTCTTGGAGTACTGGTATTCGCAAATATCCTCTTCATAGCAGGTCCCCAGGCCTACGCAGCCCACAGAATCGGTATCCAGGTAGAATCGCTTTCATTTATGCCCGCCTGGGGCATGGGAGTAGCTATAACGGCTATGGTCGGCATATATAACGGTGCGAAAGAGAGGCGGAAATCGATCGGCTCAGTCAGACAGGGCTGGATAATTTCTCTTGCCATTTCCTTTCTTATCGGAATGTCCATTACCGTCTTTCCCGACTTTTTTATATCCATTTTCACCAATGAAACAGCTATCATAGAAGCCGGACGTTTGCCTGTAAGAATAATAGGGCTCTTCCAGGTCGTAATGGGCACAGATTTCGCCGTGACTGGTGCTCTCAGGGGTATGGGTGACACGAGATTCCCGATGAAGGCTTCTCTGACAGCGATGTGGCTTATCCGGCTTCCAGTTGGCTTTGTACTCGTTAAATACTTCAACATGGGTCTTATGGGTGCCTGGATTGGCATGATGCTGGATATGACTTTCAGGACTATTCTAAAGTTTGGTAGATTTTACTCTGGAAAGTGGGAGAAGACAGCAGACGCGATTCAGAAGAGTGCGGCGTCATGAAGAGCGGAAGAGACGTTCTTCTTCTTGGAGCGGAACTAGAGGCTAGAGGTCGGAAGAGCGTGAAGAGCAAAAGACCCGTTCTTGGAGAACCAGAGCGGAAGAGCATCTCGCCGCCAGTCGCCTACGGCGGTCAGTTCCGCTTAACGTCCAGGATGCTCGTTCTTAGTCTAGGATCAAAAGAGCAATAGCCATAGCGAGATCCCGTATAAGAGCAGTACGGGATGACATTCCCTTCCCGTCGTGTTGGATCTGAACCACTTTTTGCAAACAACCAGAAAAGCACGAACTGCAACCGATCTTAAGAGTTGTACTTCAGAGACCGAGAGGCGGGGGCCAAAACATCATTGTCATATTCGGAAATGTTACCAAACTTTAGCAGTTTTCTCAACTGGTATAAGGGTTAACGAGAGCCTGGAGGTTAGTCTGTATGTACTCTGTTCTTTACCCGATTGTTAGAGGTTTAGTCTGCATGGACCTTCTGGTAAGACCACCAATTAGGTAAGATTGCTTTGTGGAGATGCGCTGCATTTACATTCTTTGAGTTTCTTCGGCTTTTTTTTAGTCATTTCCAAATCTTCAAGGTGGTGATAACATGAGAAGAACAAACCTTGCTCTTGCCTTGATTCTGCTCGCCATAATTGCTGTTGGCTGTGTTTTCTTCAATAGAGTTCCCGTATGGACTGAGATAGAAGACCTAGCGGAAAACATCGGGTCGTTGGTGGAAATCGATCTTGCTAATTACTGTACAGACCCTGATGGTGATGATTTGAGTTTCAATTTGGTTAGTGGTCCGGGGACCATAACTGGAAGCAATTACTCATGGACGGTTTCTGGGACGGTAGGTGTCAGGGATGTTGAGATTGAGGCTTCAGATGGAGAAGGCAAGTCTAGTACAAGCTTCACGATTACTGTAAAGGGTCCACCCAATATCCCTTCGGACCCCTCTCCATCAGACAACGCTGTAAATCGGAACTTTCCCGTAGTGGTCCTGTCTTGGGAAGGAGGCGACCCCGATGGTGATGAGGTCACTTACGACCTGTATTTCGGGAACACTCCTGATCCAAATTTGCATATCAATGATCTTTCTTCAAAGACTTTCACCAAATCGGAGCTTGAGAACAGTACCACGTACTACTGGAAGATAGTGGCAAAAGATGGAACTCACGAAGTAGAGGGTCCTGTATGGAGCTTTACGACAAAAGCTTTCTATCTAGTTCAGGAGACTTTTGAATCACTTCCTCTAGGACCATTGTCTCCAACGACTCTTTCCTGGGGAACTTACTCAAAGGTGTCAACATCATACGCCGAAATCACACAACGAGGATTCAATGGAACCAAAGGAATGACCTTTGTTGATCCGACTGTACTTGGGTATGCAAAAGTCGTTGGAGACGGATTTAAGCCCGCAAAATCTGGCGCAATCAAGTTTGACTTCAGGGTTTCGGAAGATGGATTCTTTGGCGTTGGAGATCCAATCCAGCGGGCGCCGTTCGCGTATGTTGGAGACTTTGGAGATGGCTTTGGAGTATATACTTACAATTATCAGACAGACAAAGTTACCAAAAGAGCCAATCTGGAACCCGACTCCTGGCATTTGATAATGATGGAGTTCGACTTCGAAGATTTACCAGGTACTTTCGCGATATACATTGACAACATAATGATCCCTGCCGGATATGAATCCTACTCCGAGAGTTTAAATTTCACAAAGTTTGAGATTATTGTTTTTGCTGACAAGAAATGCGCATATGTTGATTTTGACGATATTATCGTTTGCGTGACCGAGCCTGGGTATTCTACTGTGGGAAGCGATTATTATAACTCAGAACACTGATTGACCATCGAAGCTCGCTTAGTGTT